>JACXUD010000356.1 GCA_014764025.1 Campylobacterota bacterium
GCTTTTGCCGCCTTTTCGCGCTCTTTCTCCTCTTTGTAGAGGTAAACATCGTCACGGTAAACGAAGAGGATGATATCGGCATCCTGCTCGATAGAGCCCGATTCACGGATATCGCTGAGCATCGGGCGCTTGTCGTTACGAGACTCTAGCCCGCGGTTGAGTTGAGAGAGGGCGACGATTGGGATGCCAAGTTCACGGGCAAGCATCTTGAGCCCGCGCGACATCTCGGAGACCTCGAGGTGGCGATCGCGGGTCCCCGTTCCATTCATGATCTGCAAATAGTCAATGACGGCGATCTCTATCTCGGGGTGCTGGTTTTTGAGCTTGCGCAGTTTTGAGCGTACTTGATTGATATTGACGTTTCCGTTGTCGTCCACATAGAGTTTCGCGTTGTTCATACGCTCAATCGAGTCGCTCAGACGCCCCCACTCCTCATCGTTCATATCGCCAACGCGCAGTTTTTGAAGCGGGATCGATGTCTGGATCGAGAGCAGACGCAGCATCAGCTGTTCGGCCGGCATCTCAAGCGAGAAGAAGGCGACCCCTTTGCCGTTTTGCAAGATCTTGTTGACCGTGTTGAGGATGAACGATGTCTTACCCATCGCAGGGCGCGCCGCAACGATGACAAGGTCACCCTTTCCAAAGCCTGTGGTCATCTTGTTGAGCTCGTGAAAACCGGTATCGACACCTACAAGCACCGTATTGCCGCGAGCCTTCATCTCTTTGATGTACTCAAGTGTGTCGTAGGTCATCGTCGGCGAGTCTTTGAAGTCGCTTGTCTGGTTGTTTTGGGTGATCTCGTAGAGTTTGCGCTCGACGATGTCGATCACTTCGTTGCTCTCGAGCTCCTCTTCGACGGTGACGCGTTTTATCTCGGTCGTGAGGGTAAGCAGATGGCGTTTGAGAGCCTTGTCTTTGAGTTGTTCGACGTAGGCTTTGGTGTTGGCGATCGGGTTGGTCGAGAGAATTTCGAGCATCGCCTTCTCATCGAACTTTTTGGCCTTGAGAAGCTCTTTTTTCAAAAACTCCTCATCAAGAGGCTGCTCTTTTTGAAAGAGGGTGAGCATTGCTCCGTAGATCTCTTGGTGTGCGGCCAAGTAAAAGTCATCTTTTTTGAG
>JACXUD010000357.1 GCA_014764025.1 Campylobacterota bacterium
TCATCGCCGTAGCTTTAGCTATGGCTCTTCGCGTCGCCTTGACTTAAGCAAAAATCTCCTAAAGCTAAAACCGCGTAGAGTTTTTAGAGGTGCCCTTTATTTATAAATAGAAGGATTGCCGATGCAAAAGTGTACGTCACTCAAAGAGGTCAGAGACCAAATAGACATAATTGACGACAAACTCGTGGAGCTTATTGCCGAAAGAAGCCACTACATCCGTCAAGCAGCCGCATTCAAAAACAGTATAGCAGAGGTAAAAGCCGAAGAGCGTATAGAGTTTATTATGCAAAAGGTCAGAAAGAAAGCGATTGCACTTGCCATCAATCCCAATATGATCTCAGAGCTTTTTCGTATTATGATCGATGAGATGGTAGAGAGTGAAATAGCAGAACTCAGAAATCAAAAATCCTTTTAATACATGAAGCTTCTGTTCGCTGCCGCAGCTTTTTGCTCAACACTGCTCTCTCAGGGTTTTATTTCACCTCAAGAGCTCAATGATATTCTCTACGACCAAAATACGCTCCTCTTAGACGTCGGCTCAAAAAGTGCCTATCAAGAGAGCCATATTCCGGGTGCACGCTTCATAGACATAGACTCATTTTATAGAAGCGTCGATAGCAACGAGCCTCCAAAACTTCTTATAGCAAAAGCTGCCGATACCCTCTCTTCTGTAGGGGTGAAGCCATCTTCACATGCCGTAATCTATTTTCATAATATCGATAAGGAGCTGGGTAAAGCAACACTTTTGGCCTATTTGCTGCTTAAGAGCGGAGTAGAGAGCGTCTCCATCTTGGATGGCGGCTATCTTTCGTGGATATTCGAACACGAACTTCTTGCCACGACACAAATGCCTAGCGCCAACTCTCATACCGAGATGCTTGATATAGTCCTGGATGATCTTATCACCATAGATGAGATTTTGGATCGCAATACCTATATACTACTCGATTCTCGTCCAACTCCGCAATATTTCGGCGTTCAAAAAGCACGTGGTGTAAAGCTTCTAGGGCATATTCCCTCTGCTCAATCGAGCTTTTACGGAGATAAGTTTTTAAGCGACGGTACCTTGCGAGAGAGAGCCGAGCTTGAGATGATGTTCAAACTTCATGAGCTTTTA
>JACXUD010000096.1 GCA_014764025.1 Campylobacterota bacterium
CTCACCGCCGCCAAAAATGCACCGAACATCAGCGCATAGAAGAGTTTTGGCTCAATTTCACCTGCAAAAAAGAGGTAACTCAGTGCCCCAAACCAAACCAGCGCGATCGCCACGCCCCCACCGTGCGGGGTCGGGACGCTATGTGAACTTCGCTCGTTGGCATGTGAAATAAGGGCCGCACGCTTGGCATATTCGCGCATGGCGTAGGTCAAAAGAGCCGAGAGCACAAAGAGTAAAACGTAAAACAAACTATGACCTTAGATTTTTATAGAGGGCACGTTTGAGCCAAGCAGGAGCCATAAAGAGCATAAAGTGCGCAACGGCATACAGGTAGCCAAGCAGACCGAAATCAAAAGCGCGCGTGGCATCGAATTTAAGCAACATAACCTCGTAAGCCCTAGCAAAATCTCTGCGGCGTTCAAAAAAAGCTTCACTTGTGCGCACATGCACCAGCACGCGCCCCAAATTCGCAAAACGGCATCCGCTTTTTAAGCCTCGAATCCAGAGCTCATAATCTTCATTCTTTTTGCTTGCGTCGTAGAGCCCCGCTTTTTTGAAAAAACGCGCCCGAAAGAGCACGCTGACATGCGCCATAGAGTTGCGGCGCATCATCCCCTCTAATATCTCATAGTGCGCGTGCGGGTATTTGATGATCTGTTTATGCCTACTCTGCGTGTCAAACTCCTCGATGTATCCGCCGCAGATATCGACCTCGGGGTGTGAATCCATATAGACCATCTGACGCGCTAGGCGATCTTTTTCGCTGATATCGTCGGCATCCATGCGCATAAAGAACTCATACCCTTTTGCCAAGGTAATCTCCAAAAGCTCATTGAGCGATGCCGCAAGACCTCTATTCTCTTCGCGTTTTCCAAGGTAGCAAAGCCGTTTTGCTTCAAGCTCACTTTGAAGATAGTGCTCCAGCTCCGCAGGAACCGCACCGTCGCACTGCACATAGATATCGCTCTTTTTGTAGCTTTGTGCATAGAGCGACTCCAGCGCTTTTTGCAGATATGCAACCGAATCGTTCTTATAGACGCACATCAAGATAGCAACCCTACTCATACAACCTCATCGCCTCTTTTTTTGCAACTTCGCCGCCAAAGTAGTCTATGCGAACCAGGTAGCGGCAAATATAGGATTTTAGCCTCTCGCGGTTAAAAGCACCATAAATCGCGCGCCCGAGTATGCGTACCTCTTTGCCCGTTATCATCGCCTCGAGCCCCACGGTGGAGTTGATAGTTACGACCAGCTTGGCATGTGAAACAAGCTCTTGCGTCGGATTCCCCACGATGAACGTACGCTCATCACACAGCTTTTGCACCTCTTTGATAAACTCTGCATTCTCTTCGGCGGGGTGGGGTTTGATGTAGATCCTGGCATGTGAATATTCGCGCTTTATCAGCTCTATCGCCTCTATATTGTCGATGTCGCTGTTGAGGATTATCTGCGAATCGTTGGAGACTTGCAGCGGGAAAAATATATACTCTTCATCTAAATTAGCATGTGAAAATGTTTGCGCTCTTTTGTTTTTGAGCTTATTGCCAATGACCCTCCACACGCTTCTATAATCCTCGCGCACAAGCCCAAAGCAAAAGCCGATGTAGTCCAGCACCATCAAGTAGCGGATTGTGGTTTTGTTTTTGGCTTGAGGCGGAAGAGTTTTTTTAGCCAAATACTCCGCCCTCCACGCCTCAAACTCCTCATCGCTCACACTTTTTGCATCAAGAATTTCGGGGTGGCGGTAGAGGTATGAGCGCGCGTTCGTCCCCTCGGGGTCGATAAAAAGCCTATTTGGAAGATTCGATATCTCGATAAAGGTGGTTTTGATACCCTTTTTTTTGCAAAAATCGCCCAAACTTTTGCCTATGGTGGTGGTGCCGTTAAAGATAAAGATACGTTCAAGCCGCTCTTGGATAAGTATCTCTTGCATCTTCTTGATAAGCGAATTGTGGATATTCTGCGCCCTCTCTAGCGTATGGTATCCGCACGCCACCGAGAGGGTCTCTTTTAAATTCGTGATGGGTTTGGCATGTGAATATGCCCTATTCGTCAGAAGGTAGCACTTCACTTTTCTAAAGAGTCTGATTGCTACGGAGAGTCTGTTGGTCAAAACGACGAACTCCTTCTCATCTTGAAGCGTGTGCATGATACGCTCATAAAAAGCTAAGCGTTCAAGGTTGTCGATGTAGATGAGGATCTTCATGAAAATATCTCGCGGTAGAGTCCGTGGTACTCTTTTGCCATCGCTTCGGCGCTGAATTCATTCTCGAGAATTTCGCCCACTTCGAGCCTTGGCGGTGCGTTTTTGATAAAGTGTTCTATCTTCACGAGCGCCTCTTCATCACTCAGATCAAAGAGCAGACCGCTCTTGGTTTTTTCAATCACATCGACCATGCCGCCGACCCTTGCGCAAAGCGGTACCGTCTCAAAATAGAGCGCCTCTAAGAGAGAGAGCGGCAGCCCTTCGCTTTGAGAGGGCATAATGAAAAAACGGCTCTTGGCAAGCACATGAAAGAGCTCATCTTTGGCAAGCAGACCGCGAAACTCGACAGAGCTTTGAAGGTGATGCGCTTTAATGAAGGCGTGAAGCTCCTCGTAATACTCTTTGTCTTTGATGGCGCCGCAGAAGATGAATTTTGCACCCTGATAGTCGGTTGAAAGAAACGATGCTAGATGGAGTGTGAAGAGCTGATTCTTGAGCCGCTCTATATGCCCCACCTGCACGAACACAAGCGCCTCTTTTGGCACTTGGGGCGTGATTTTTGGCGGATAGTCTATACCGTTATGGATGGTCACGCTCTTTTTGCAGCCGCAGCTCTTCAAATAGCTTTGAACGGCATGTGAAACGCCAACGCACACATCGAAACTTTTGTAGAGAAATCGTTTTGAGAGCCAAAGCCTAAAGCGGTTCTTGGCAAGTTTAATGCCGCTATAGCCGCGTGATGCAAGCTCTTGGGGCTCGTTTGAGTGCACGGTCATGACAAAACGCACCTTGGGCAAAAAGAGCTTCATCAGCCTCGCATATAAGATAGGCACAAAGCCGCCGGCGTGGATGATATCGTGCTCTTTTGCCTTCTCAAGCAGCGAGCCGAAGTTCAAGAGTGCCTCTTTGAAAGAGGCGTACTCATGCACCTCGATATTATGCTCGCGCAGTTTGGCTTTTAATGAGTTCTTACCGCTTTTATGCAGGGCGATCACGCTTATATCTTTGGCTTCGCCTCGCAAAATAATGCCGCTCATCACCTCGATAGGGGCGACGTGATCGAGCGTGGGAAGAATATAGAGTATCTTCATGGTGCAAGCAGCCCCTTGTAAAAGACTTCGTAGCGTGATGCGAAATCCCTGTTGCTAAAGTGCGCTTCGTAGAGCTCGCGCGTATGCGGCTCTTGCGCGAAATCGCACTCTTGCAGGCAGGCCGACAACTCATCCGCATTCTCAAGCAGATGCACACCCTCGCATCGCCCCACAAACCATCTGTTGCCGCCCGTTTTGGTGGTGATGACGTGTCTATTTAAAGAGAGCGCTTGGATGATGCCAAGGTCAAAATAGGTCTCGCGGTTTGGCACCGCCACCGCGTCGCACGCGTTGATGATGGATGCAGGGTCGTCGCTCCAGCCAAGATCAAGAAAGTTGTTTTGATGCGGCGAAGCGATATCGCCCACTCCCGCGGCAAGAAAGAAGTATCTCTTCTCGTCTTTGAATTTTTTTGCCGTTTCGCAGAATATGTCATACCCTTTGATGTGGCTCTTTCGCCCCACATAGCCTGCCACGATAGCATCTTGGGGGATATGATGAGCCACCCTAAAATCTTCGCGGCTCATCTTTGGCACCAATGGCATTGTGGATGTGAGCAGGTATCTTATCTTTGCCGTATCTATCTTGTTTTGGGCAAAAAAAACGCGGTAGCTCTCATCGGCCCCTTCGCAGGGAAAGAGGATCGTGTCGGCATGTGAAAAGGCAAAAGTATCCACCCTTTTTTTAAAGCGTTTTATGTCAAGCGCTTTGAGCTTGGAGTAGCCCTGGGCAAGGGCGGCTTGGTAGTTCTCTATATGCGAAAGTGTGGGCGAGTGCGACATCAGCACCACATGGTGCTTAGAGATGTCATAAATTTTCGCAAAAGCGTACATATCCATCGTCGTGTGAAAGTGCAAAATCTTTGAACTTTCAACTATTTTTTGATGGTGCGAGAGCAGCGCTTTATAGGCGCCTAATTGACGTTTGAGCTTTATGAAGTCGGGTACGATAAGATGGCGCTGCCAAAAAGCGGCATGTGAAAATGCAACTTTTTGCCCATGCGCAGGGGGCGTTAAGATATATATAGAATCAACGCCGCTCTTATCGATGCTTTGCTGCAGATTGTAAAGATAGCCGCTCGGCCCGCCCTTTGGAGCGAGTGCGCCGTTAAAGATCACGCTAACCACGGGCAAAATTCTCCTTGAAAAAATCCAAGACACGCTTGATGATATCATCCATATCGTAGTACCTATACTCTGCCAAACGCCCCAGCAGCACGAGATTTGCATAGTTTTTGGCATGTGAAAGATACTTCTCGTATAACTCTTGGTTTTGCGGCGTAAAGATGGGGTAGTAAGGGATATTCTCGCCTCTCTTGTATTCACACGGATACTCTTTTAAGATCGTCGTCTCTTCACATGCCACGGGATGGATATGCTTAAACTCCGTGATACGGGTGAAATCTTCGCTCTTTGGGTAGTTCACGGTGGCGGCATTTTGGAAATATTCACATGCCAAAGTCTCGAACTCTAACTCTAGCGAGCGATACGGAAGTGCACCGAAGCGGTAGCCAAAGAGCTCATCGAGCGCACCGGTGTAGATAACGACCCCATCAAACACCTCGCCTTCGATTGATATCTCTGTGTCACGAAGTGAAGCGATCTCTAAAAAATCAACCCCAAGCTCAATCGAGATATCGGCATGTGAAAGCATACGCTCAAAGAGTTTGGTGTAGCCCTCTTTGGGCAGAGCCTGAAAAGAGTCGTGAAAGTAGCGACCGTCATACCCCGTAAATATCGGCACGCGCGCCGTCACGGCGGCGTCTATCTCGTGCGGCGAGATGCCCCACATCTTGGTCGTATAGCCCACGAAGATATTCTCATAGATGTACTCCGCCAACTCTTTGAGCTCTGCGTCTTCCGAGCGCAAAAGCTCCAAGATAGGCACTTTGACCCCCGCTCCGTAGTGCAAGAGCAGTTTATCCTCTAGCCTTTTGGCATGTAAAGATTCAAAACACTCATAGAGGGTGTGAAAATTAAAAGGAAGTGATATATCTTTGTCGTCCACCTTTGCAAGGACGCGGTGCTCGTAAGCAGACCACTCGCAAAAGCGGCTTAGAAACCCAACCACCTCTTTATAGTCGGTATGAAAGAGGTGCGGTCCGTAGCGGTGCACCAAGATGCCCGCTTCATCTTTGGCATCAAAACAGTTGCCGCCTATGTGCGGGCGTTTCTCTATTACTCGCACTTTGTGGCCGGCATCCGCAAAGAGTCTGGCACTCACGGCCCCGGCAAAGCCCCCGCCCACTATCACTACATCTTTTTTCATCTCTTCACTATCTCTAAACCATTTTTCTGCAGATATAAAAACATCATCAACGTCACAAATATTTCGGTGATGAGCACGCCTATCGCACTCCCGATCTCTGCAAAGAGAGGCACCAAGATGAACGAGAGGGCAATACCTATCATCGCCGCACTCCAGAGTATCTTTTTAAAGGCCTCTTTTTTGCCGAAGTTTACCATGGTTTGTATTCCAAAGAGGTTTGAGAGGCCGATGATGAGCGGCAGCGGCGACATGATCTGCACCAAAATGACCGATGCTTCGTAGCCATCTCCCAGTAGAATTCTCACCAGCCACGGTGCGGCGATAGAGATAAAAAGCGATAGTCCGCCCAGTGCCAAGGTGAGGTACTTCGCACTCTTGCGTATAAAATGAAGCGCCTCCTCTTGTGAGCTTTTGAGTTTATGCGAGATGTGCGGGTAGATGCTTTGCGAGAGCGGCATCAAGAGCGACTTGAAGGCCTGAATGATCCTATCGGCCGCGGCGTAGTAGCCCACCACCGTGTTGTTGGTAAAGAGCCCCAAAATAAAGGTGGTGGAGACGGTATAGAGGCTGATGGCGACGTTTGAGACGAAGATAGCATGTGAATCCTGCAGATGTGTTTTAAGTGTTTGCAGGCTTACGGGGCGCAGGGCGATACCCATCTTGCGGGTGATGATATAGAGCGAAACGGCGGCACAGAGCGCAAAACCAAAAGCGTTTAGGAGCGGCACCCAGATCGCATCAGCCGGAGTTTGCACAAGCACGAAAAGCAAACACGTAAAGAGCGTTTTAGAACCCACCGAGATAAGCGTGACGAACTTCAGCCGCTCGATACCCTGAAAGAACCAGACAGGAAAGAGCGTCTGTGCGGCCACGACCGCAAAGCTGGCCAAGTAGATAAAGCGGTACTCCCAAAAGCGCTCAACCGCCAAAAGCAGCGCACCAAAGATCATAAAACCAAGAAGCATCAAAATAAGTTTTGAAGTGTAAACCGCGCCGAGTATCTCGCAGAGCTTTTCACGCTCATCCCTATGAAGCGAGACGCTCCTCGCGGCACTGAGGTTGAATCCGTAATCCATCAAAACCCCGAAATAGAGCACCAATGACATCGCAAAAGCAAGCAGCCCGAACTGCTCTACGCCAAGCACGCGCACCAGATAGGGCAGCGTGATAAGCGGCAGGATATAGTTGAATATCTGCAGAGTCGAGAGCGAAAAGATATTGGCTAAAAGGCGCTGTTTGGAGTTTGGCATGTGAATCTGTTTTTGAGGCGATTATAACACATACCGGCCAAACTCAAAGTGTTTTAGTTAGTTGTTAGATTCAATTTACTATAATACACCTCATTTTTTTTGGAGAAACAGTTATGAAAAAACGCTTTTTAGCCCTACTTTTCGTCGTGACTTCGCTCTATGC
>JACXUD010000014.1 GCA_014764025.1 Campylobacterota bacterium
GGAGACCTGAACTCACTCTACAAACAGCTTACAGAGACCAACTAAATGGGTTGGTCTCAGCTGCTTATCAGCATCGCAAGCATTTTTGCGATCTACATTGCGACACGCCTCTTTTTAAAATATTTTAGACGCTACGGTATAACAAAAGATGTTCCCAGACAGCGAGTCATCTATCTAGAGAAGTTTATTTCGATCCTCTCGTTCGTCGTCGGCATCATCGTCATATCATTGATATACAGCATCGATTACAAAGGGCTTTTGGTCTTCGCATCCTCCATCTTCGCCGTCGTCGGCGTGGCGCTCTTCGCGCAGTGGTCGATTCTAAGCAACATTACATCAAGCCTCGTGATCTTCTTTTCGTTTCCGGCAAGAATCGGGGATGTGATAAAAATCGTCGATAAAGATGAGAATATCGAGGGGGAGATCGTCGAGATTACGCTCTTTCAGTTAGAGATCAAAGACAAAGAGGGCAACAGGATATTCTATCCAAATAGCTTAGTGCTGCAAAAACCGATTATCAAAAGAAAAAAAGAAGAGGTTAATCCCGTCTCTTCAAAGGCTCTCTAAAACCCCACATCTTTCGGGCATTGACCACTTCGGTGTGGCTTAAATCAGCGATCATCAGCTCCTCTTTGTTTCCTAGGTGCTCTAGAAGCTCTCCGTTTGGAGAGGCTAGAAGCGAGTCGCCGTAGAATTTCCAGCTATGACCGTTCTCTTCTACGAACTCACCGATTCGGTTGGCACGCAGGATATAGCAGTTGTTGGTAAAGGCACGCATCAAAATGAGCGACTTCCAGCGCTCATACGACTCAAACGTCGAGACGCTCGGTACCAAAATCGCATCGACGTTTTTTTGGCGGACCGAGGCAAACATCTCGTCGAAATGGAGTTCATAGCCGGCCATGATTGCGAATTTGAAACTTCCTACTTTAAAGATATGGGGTGATTTAAGCTCTTTGGCGTCATTGGCAAAGAACCTCTTTTCGTTCCAGTGCGCATAGCCGATAAGGATCTGCTGTTCGTAGTAGCCTGTAGAGTGGGGCGCGAATTTGACGATGCTTTTATATATCTTTTGGCCTCTCGTTGTGACAAGAGGGGCGACAATGACCATATTGTAAGTTGTCGAGAGCTCTTTGAGCACCTTCATCTGATGGATCGCTTGCTCTTTGATCATGGCAAGAGGCATCGTCTCTAATTCTTTAAAAAAGGTGTTAAGGGTATATTCGCCCAGCAAAAGAACCTGAACCCCTTTTTTTTGGGCGATGCGTATGTAGTTGTAGAGTTTGGTGCTGCTTAGCCCCTGAGCGCTGAGCTGAAGAGCGGCTACTCTCAATTTTGTGCTTTCATCTGCGTGATTTTTATTTCAGCCTCTTCAAGCATCTTTGTGGCCTCTGCAATGGTGCTCATCCCTTTTTCGTAAGCTTTGACGCTCTCATCAAGTGTGATATCGGGATTCATGAGTGTTTGCAAGATCTGCTTTGCACTCTCTAGTTTAGCTTCAAAGTTCTCATTTTCCATTCAATGCCTCCTTGACGTAACTCTCTATCTTATCAATCTCAACCAAAAAGGCATCATGGCCGTAGTCGCTCTCGACATCGAAGTAGTCGTAGTTTTTGTAGCCAAGTGACTCTAGCCCCTCCGCTATCTCCCTCATTTCGTAGTTTCTAAAGAGGATATCGTTTTTGAAGCTTACGAGGTAGAGTTCACATGCCACTTTTTTGAGCGCTTCGCCGATAGAGTCAAAACCGCGTGATATATCGAAGATATTGATCGCTTTGGTGATATAGAGATATGAGAGCGGGTCGAACCACTTCGTGAAGTTGTAGCCGTTGTACTCTAAATATGATTCCACTTGAAACTTCCCGAAGAGCTCATAGAGACCGTCGTTGCGTTTGTACTCTCTGCCGAACTTCTGCATCATAGATTCGTGTGATAAAAAGCTGATATGCCCGGCCATACGCCCGATCGCCATGCCCGATAGACCTTGCTCTTTGATGACCTGCGGGTCGTAGTAGCCTTGTTGGAAATCTGGGTCTTTAAGGATCGCCTCTTGGGCTACCTTATTAAAGGCGATCACCCACGGTGCCGTGGCGTGCGTCGTTGCCATCGCTATGATCTTCGAGGCGAAGTTCGGGTAGTGGATAGCAAAAGCGAGTGCCTGCATACCGCCCATAGAACCGCCGATGATGGCATGAACGCGGTGGATGTCCAAGCGATCGAAGAGTATGCGCTGCGCTTTGACCATATCTTTGATGGTGATGACCGGAAATTTGAAACGGTAAGGCTCGTGATGCGGATGCTGCATACTCATAGGCCCGGTGGAACCGAAACAGCTTCCGATGACATTGGTGCAGATGACAAAATATCTGTTCGTATCGACCGCTTTATTCGGCCCTATAAGCCCGTCCCACCATCCTGTTTTGTTCTCACCCTCATAGACCCCGGCTGCATGGTGCGAACCGGTGAGTGCATGGCAGATCACGATCACGTTGCTCTTATCTTCATTAAGCGTACCGTAGGTCTCATAGACTATGTCGTATGGTTCCAAAATACGTCCGCTTTCAAGGTAAAGAGGATTGGTAAAGTGCTCGGTCTTTGTTTGGATGTTGAGTGACAACGCTTGGATGCTCCGTATAGGAATAATTTCGGTATTTTACCCTAAATGACTTAAGGGCACCTCTAAATTCACATGCCGTGATACTTTTGGCATGTGAGAATAGAGTTTAAAAACGTTAGGCGAGTGCTTGTTCCATGTCTGCGATAAGATCGGCTGCAGACTCTAACCCGCACGATATACGAATTAATCCAGACGGAACACCGCACGCAATGAGCTCTTCGTTTGAGAGTTGCTGATGCGTCGTTGAAGCAGGGTGGGTGATGATCGATTTAGAGTCACCGATATTGACCACCAAAGAGTAGAGCTTTGTCGCATCCACGATCTTTTTAGCCTCTTCAAAGCTTTCCACTTCAAAGCTTAGCAACCCGCTGCACAAACCGCCGTCAAAATACTTTTGCGCATTTTTATAGTTTGAGTTACTTGGCAATCCCGGGTAGTTGACCTTTTTGACTTTTGGGTGTGACTCAAGGTAAGTAGCGAGTGCTAAAGCATTTTTTGAGTGCTCTCTCATACGAAGCGCGAGCGTCTCCATCCCCTGAATGAAAAGCCACGAGTTAAACGGTGATACGACGGCGCCAAGATCACGAAGAAGCGAGAGGCGTGCTCGAAGCGTGAACGGCGGAAGCGGAACCTCTGCATAGACAAGACCGTGGTATGAGTGGTCAGGCTCGTTAAATTGCGGGTAACGAGGATTGTTCTTCAATTTATTGATAAGCTCTTTGCGCTCCACTAAGATTCCGCCGATGGCTAGACCCTGACCCGTGGTGTATTTGCTAGCACTGTGCACGACGACGTCCACACCGTGTTTAAGGGGGTTACATAAAACAGGCGTTGCGACCGTATTGTCAACGACCGTCAAGATTCCGTGTTTATTTGCAATCGCTACGATCGCATCGATATCGGCTACGTCGATGCTCGGATTTGTCAAAGACTCGAAAAAGATCACTTTTGTTTTGGCATCAACAAGTGCTTCGATCTCTTGCGGCATGTGAACATTGAAAAAGCGTGACTCGATTCCAAAGCGTTTGAGGGTATGCGCCGTTTGTGTGAGTGTACCGCCGTAGAGCTGTTTCGCACAGACGATATTATCGCCCGCTTCAGTCGCATTGGCAATAGCGTAAAAGATAGCGCTCATACCGCTTGAAGTCGCAAGGCCCGCTTCACCGCCCTCTAATGACGCAAAACGCTTCTCAAAAACATCCGTAGTTGGGTTGTTGAGGCGTGTATAGATATTGCCTAGCTCTTTAAGGGCAAAGAGGTTTGCCGCGTGTTCGACGTCGCGAAACTCATACGCGGTCGTTTGGTAGATCGGCACCGCCATCGTTGATTGTGTGTCTTTGTCGTAGCCTGCATGGAGTGCTAAAGTCTGTAAATCCATTGTGAAAAACCTTGGTGTAGTATAATAATAAGTAATTCTATAATATTTTCTCTTAACCAAGCAGCAATATGGGTTATAAATATGTAATAAAAATGTAACAATCCTGTAATGTGGCTCTTTTATGATTCCGAAAAAAATTCGAGAGGCTCTTTCATGTTTAAAGGATTGATTTTTATACTACTTATCGGAGCAGAGCTCTATGCCTCGATGTGGGGGAACGGCGATGCAAAGCGACACAAAGAGAATATTCAAAAAATATTTAAGGATAACGTAGTAGATGCCAACTCGATTATTAGAAAAGGCGATTATGAGAAGCTCGTCGAGTATAAAAGAGAGATCGCAGAGCTTGAAAAAGAGCTGGAGAAGGTCGAGATAGAACAAGAGCAGCGTCGAGAACTTAAAGCCGATATCGCCGAGTATGCGGCATTGGTCGAACAGATCGCGCTCCATTTTCAAAATAAAGCGCCCGGTCTTCATGAGACCTATAACACATCGCTCTCAAAGTTGGATTTTTTCAATAAAAAGATAGCCTCTATCGGGCTTTGGCAGCTGCTCAACGACTGGCAGGAGCTCAGCCGAATCAAGAATAGATTCGTCAAAGAGCCGCATCAGAGTCTGGAGAAGGATTTTGACGAGAAGCTTGTAGCCATCACGACGACGATCACGGAGCTCTATCTTGATGAGGAGGTAGAGGGGCCGCTATTGGCATATCTGGAGAACTACAAACAATACTTTAAAGAGCTCAAACGTGTCTATAGCAGTGTAGGCTATGCGAATATTCACAGATTCAAGCCGCTTAGCTACAAGATCAAGACACAGCTTAATCTTCACGTCAGCGATTCGATGTAGTCCTATTCGGCTTTTGTGCTAAAGAGCGTCCCTTTTTCGTGCAGATTGCTGAGCAAAAAATCTTTAGCCGTCTCAAGATCTCGTATCCGCTGCACAAGAACATCTCGCGTCCGTTATCCATAAGATACTTTGCCGCTTTAAGCTTCGTGACGATCCCGCCGGTTGCAAACTCGTTATTTGGAGAGTGTTGGGCTTTGAGCGCTTCATCTGAAATAGAGCTGACAACTTTAAGCATATTCGCATCGGGATTCTCATGCGGGTTCGAGTCGTAATAGCCGTCGATATCGCTAAGAATCACCAACACATCCGCATTGGTATAGTGTGCAACGTGCGCCGAGAGTTGGTCGTTATCACCGAAAACCTGATCAGGAGTGGATGAGATGTCATTCTCATTGATGATCGGCAAGATATTGTTCTCGAGCGTCGTATTGATGATCTGCTGAAAGATCTCCGTACGTTTGCGTGAGTCGAAGTCATCTTCAGTCAGGAGTATTTGCGATATTTCGACGTCGTAGATATCGAAATTTCTTTTATAGCTGCTCATTAAAAGCGGCTGACCCACAGATGCAAGCACCTTTTTGCCGATCTGCATCTTTCTATCGAGTTTGAGTGCCGTATGACCGGCCGCAACTGCGCCTGAAGTGACCAAAATGACCTCGTGAAACCTTCTTACCTCTGCAATCAAAGAGACAAGATTGAGCATACGCTCTTTGGCGATCTTATTTGATTCGGTAAGCACACCGTTCCCGACTTTAAATACTATTCGTTTTTTCTTCATTTAACGGCTTTTGTTCATATATCACCGCCGTATCGGCAAGCAGATCGTGAAGCGATCGCTTATCTTTACGAAATGCTACCATTAAAAATCCGCCAAAAAAGAGCAGGGCAGATGGAATATAGCCAAGTGAGCGGGTGATAGCTTGAGTGTTGTTTATATCCTCAAAACTCTTTGCATCGACTATCTTGATGCCGACCATCTTTTTACCCGGTGTGGCACCTCGCCAGCGATTCCAAAACAAAACCGTAACGGCTAAAACGGATATCTCAAAGAGAAGCTCCCAGGTAAATGATGTCTGCGGCTGATTGCTGAGTGCCGCTGCCGCGTTGCCGCTCATGGCATGCATCATATTGCTTTGATAGGCGGCAAAATCAAACCATGCACCGCCGCTGAGAAAATAGATGACGATACCCACAGGCAGAGCTAAAAAGAGAGTGTCTAAAAAAGAGGCGATAAAACGGATCCAAAATCCGGCGTAGGTAATATTCTGCATGATAAAAGATATTTTGGTATGTGAATATTCACATGCCAAAATATTAGATATGGTAGTTCGGAGCTTCTTGAGTGATGATAACGTCGTGAACGTGGCTCTCTTTCAGACCAGCACTTGTAATCTCAACGAATTCCGCTTTTTCCCAGAATGTCGGGATATCTTTACTGCCACAATACCCCATAGAAGAGCGTAGTCCGCCCATCATCTGATGCACGATTCCGGCGATTGAACCACGGAACGGCACACGCCCCTCGATACCTTCTGGTACAAGTTTATCGGCAGCCGTTCCCTCTTGGAAGTATCTGTCGTTCGAGCCCTTTTGCATCGCACCGATACTTCCCATACCGCGGTATGATTTGTATTGACGCCCTTGGAACATGATCGTATCACCCGGCGACTCTTCTGTTCCTGCTAGAAGCGAGCCTGCCATGACACAGCTAGCACCCACTGCAAGAGCTTTAGCGATATCCCCTGAGTATTTGATACCGCCATCGGCGATGATAGGCACCCCGTGTTTGCGTCCGACCTGCGCACACTCATCGATCGCGCTGATCTGCGGTACACCCACACCTGCAACGATACGAGTCGTACAGATTGAACCAGGCCCTATACCTACTTTGACTCCATCAACACCAGCTTTGATAAGCGCTTCGGTAGCCTCTGCCGTTGCAACGTTACCCGCAATTACGTCAACTTCAAGCGTCTCTTTGATCTTGATGACCGTATCGATGATGCCTTTTGAGTGACCGTGAGCCGAGTCAAGAACGAGCACGTCAACACCCGCATTCACAAGTGCTTTTGCGCGGTCAAGCTGACCGACACCGATAGCAGCCCCTACGCGAAGACGGCCAAACTCATCTTTGTTTGAGTTTGGATATTCGATGCGTTTTTTGATATCTTTGATCGTTACCAGACCTTTTAAGAAACCTTCATCATCGATGACAGGAAGCTTCTCGATCTTGTTTTGGTGCATGATATCTGCAGCGTCATCAAGTGAGATACCCTTTTTAGCGGTGATAAGCGGCATCTTCGTCATTACGTCTTTGACAAGCTTGCGCATATCTTTTTCAAAGCGCATATCGCGGTTTGTAAGGATACCTAGAAGTTTGTTGTGACCGTCCACGACAGGTACGCCTGAGATTTTATATTCGTTCATGATGTTGTTTGCTTCACCGATCGTTGCATCAGGATGGACATAGACCGGATCGATGATGATACCGCTTTCCGATTTTTTTACCTTTACGACCTGCTTGCATTGAGTCTCGATATCCATGTTCTTGTGGATAATACCGATACCGCCAAGACGCGCCATAGCGATCGCCGCACGGTACTCGGTAACCGTGTCCATCGCAGCGGAGACCATAGGGATCTTTAGTGTAATATTACGAGAGAGTTTGCTCTCTAAAGAGACCTCTTTTGGAAGAACTTCAGAGTATTTAGGGATGAGGAGTACATCTTCAAAAGTGAGCGCGCGTTTACGAATATTCATGTTTTATCCTTTGTAGTTAATTTCTTTTTCTAGGCTCAGAGCACCGTCAAAAAGTGTCTGTTCGTCATAGGCTTTAGCGATAAGCTGCAAGCCCACAGGCATTCCCTTTGCAGATTTGCAGATAGGAAGTGAAAGAGCAGGCAGACCTGCAAGGTTTACGCTGATAGTATAGATATCGCTAAGATACATCTCTATCGGATTAGAGAGCGAGCCGAATCTGTTTGCAGTCGTCGGTGCTACCGGTGAGAGGATCAGATCGACATCCTCAAAGACCTTCGCATATTCATCTTTGATGATATGGCGAACTTTTTGTGCTTTGACATAGTAAGCGTCATAATATCCGCTTGAGAGAACGAAGTTTCCAAGCAAGATACGGCGTTTTACCTCTTCGCCGAAGCCTTCGCTGCGTGAGTTGATAAAGAGCTCTTTGAGGTCTTTGCACTCTGCACGGCGGCCGTAGCGGATACCGTCGTAGCGTGCAAGGTTCGTAGTGGCCTCTGCCGTTGCGGTGATGTAATAAGCAGAGATATCGTATTTCGCATCAAGCAGCTCTTTTTCTACGATCGTATGCCCCGCATTTTTAAGCGCTTCGATCGCTTTTGAGTAGGCATCTTTAACGTCTTGGCTTGCATGTTCTATATATTTAGGAAGTGTTGCGATACGAAGTTTGCGTGCAGGATTGAGCTTATCGCTCACTTTGTCGTTCATATCGGCGCTTGTAGAGTCCTTCTCGTCGTGGCCGCTGATGATGTCGTACAAAATTGCCGCATCTTCGACGTTTTGCGTCATCGGCCCGATCTGATCGAGGCTTGAAGCGTATGCGCCAAGACCATAGCGGCTTACACGTCCGTATGTCGGTTTCATCCCGACAATTCCGCAAAATGACGCAGGCTGGCGGATAGATCCGCCCGTATCGCTTCCAAGAGCCGCAATAGCAAGACCGGCCGCAACCGCCGCGGCGCTTCCGCCTGAACTTCCGCCCGGTACACAATCGGCGTTATGCGGATTGAGCGTCTTGCCGTAACAGCTTGACTCAGTCGTAGAACCCATCGCAAACTCATCCATGTTCGTTCTACCAAACGGTGAGAGGCCGGCCTTGAGCATCTTTTCGATGACTGTGGCATTATATGGAGCGATATAGCCTTGAAGGATTTTAGACCCGCTTGTGATCGACCAATCTTTTACTTGGATATTGTCTTTAACGGCAATTGGTACACCTGAACCGACATTGTTAACATCGATATATGCGTTGAGTTCGGGGTGTTTGGCGATCTCACTTGCAAGATTTGCTTTAAGATCTTCTAACTCTTTAGAAGATAGTTTCAGTGCTTCTTTTAACGTAATCACTTCATTTCCTTTGATTTTTTAACTTTTTGAACAAAAAAGACCCCCAACGCGGTTGCAGCTAAGATGGCTCCAACGGTCGCGAGTATAAATGAGAACTCTACAGGCTCTGCGATATTAACCATTTAAAACGCTCTCGCATCTCTCACAGAGGCTCTCTTCATCTAAAGAGTGGTATTTCCAGCAACGCGGGCATTTTGCTTGAGTCGCTTTAGTGATGACAAAGCTGTCATTGCCGACTTTAAAGCTTCCAAGGGATGGATTATCGTTCAAAACCGATACTTCGGAGACGACAAACCAATCTTCGGCCTCAGTTTTATTGAGCGCTAAAAGAGTCTCAGAATCGGTAGTTAAAGAGAGCTCTAGAGTGCTTTTGATCACTTTCTCTTTTTTGAGTCTATCGACTATTTCCGAAAAGCCCATACGCACTTCATCCATAAAGTCGCCGTCAAAACTGTTTTCACATGCCAAAAGCGGCTCATACTGCATATCGAAGATATCTGCCGCATCGCCTTTGATGATGGCAGGGGCATTCTCTACGATCTCATCGGCCGTATAGGTAAGGATCGGTGCTACAAGCAAGAGCATCGTCTTTGTTATCATCGCCATCGCGCTTTGGCTTGCACGTCTGTGCGTCGAGTTTTTAGCATCACAATAGAGTCTGTCTTTCGTGATGTCAAGATAGATGCCGCTAAGCTCGTTTACGATGAAGTTATTGAGCAGACTCATACCGTGTACGAAGTTATATTCGCTAAATGACTTATGAACATTCGCAAATACCTCTGAAGCGGTATTTAAGATCCATTTGTCAAGTACGCTCATCTCGTTCACCGGAGTGAGTCTCTCAAGATCGTTGATGTTTGCAAGCAAGAATCTGAAGGTGTTTCTGAGTTTGCGATAGTTCTCTGCACTCTGCTTCAAGATGTTGTCAGAGATCTTCAAATCACCTTGATAGTCGCTAGACGCTACCCATAGGCGCAAAATCTCGCTGCCGAACTCTTTGAGTACCTTTTCAGGAGCAACGACGTTGCCCTTTGACTTACTCATCTTCTCGCCCTTCTCATCGACCGTAAAGCCGTGAGTGAGAACCCCTTTGTATGGTGCTTTATGCTCAACCGCAGCCGAGAGGAACATAGATGACTGGAACCATCCGCGGTGCTGGTCGGAGCCTTCTACGTAGAGGTCTGCTTGATATTCGCCTGCATCGTAGTTGCGTGATTTTAAAACCGCATTCCAAGTCGAGCCGCTATCAAACCAGACATCCAAAATATCGGTTACTTTCTCTAGCTCTTCAGGTTGGTATCCGCTGCCCGGATAGAGTAGCTCTGCAATACTCATAGAGTACCAGGCATCGCTTCCCTTCATCTCGAATATCATTGCAACGAAATTAAGAACTTTCTCGTCCAAGAGCACTTCACCGGTCGCTTTGACTCTAAAGAAGGCGATAGGCACACCCCAATCACGCTGGCGTGAGATACACCAGTCAGGACGATTCGCGACCATAGAGTTAAGGCGGTTGCGACCCGTTGCAGGGATGAAACTCGTCTT
This sequence comes from Campylobacterota bacterium, assembly GCA_014764025.1. Taxonomy (GTDB): domain Bacteria; phylum Campylobacterota; class Campylobacteria; order Campylobacterales; family Sulfurimonadaceae; genus JACXUD01. The sequence continues at coordinate 10,497 of JACXUD010000014.1, forward strand.
CTCGACTTCGCCTAAAGCGATCTCGCGAAGCGTTTTGTTTTCACCTTCGGGCTTCTCATCAACCGCGATGAACCACTGTTTTGTGGCACGGAAGATAAGAGGCGTGTGGCTTCTCCAGCAGTGCGGGTATGAGTGTTTGAATTTAGAGACTTTGAGGACGCTCTCACCCATGAGTTCGATGAGCGGGTCGTTTGCTTTAAAGATGTGCATACCAACGAAATTTTCGGCATTTGGAATGAGTCCAAGACCTACGATTGTTTGGTCGTAACAACCCGTCTCATCAACCGGCATCACCACTTCAAGATCATAGACAAGACCGATGCGGTAGTCGTCCTCGCCGTGCCCTGGTGCCGTGTGGACACATCCAGTTCCGTTGTCCACCAAAACGTGCTCACCCAAGACGATTCTTGATGGGCGGCCGTTAAGCGGATTGATAGCAAGCAGGTTTTCAAAGAGTTTTGCACTAAAGCTTTGAGCTATTTCGCCCTCTAGCACGCCTTGCTCTTTGAGTGAGTTTAAAAGCTCTTTGGCGACGATATAGCCCGTGGTTGTAAGCACATACTCTTCGTGCGGGTTGAGGGAGATACCCGTATTGGCAGGGATCGTCCAAGGGGTCGTTGTCCAGATGACGGGTGCCGCTTTGCCGCTGATGCCGAGTTTTGATTTTGCTTCGTCACTGAGCTCGAATGCGATGAAGATCGAGTGGGACTCTTTATCCTCATACTCTACCTCTGCCTCTGCAAGCGCCGTTCTCTCTGCCCACGACCAAAATACAGGCTTGCTGCGCTCTACCAAAAGACCTTTTTTGGCAACGCTGCAAAGCGTGCGGTAGATATTCGCTTCGAACTTGTAGTCCATCGTGACGTATGGGTTGTTCCAATCGGCGATGACACCGAGTTTTTTAAACTCTTCACGTTGGATGTCGATGAACTCTTGAGCGTGCGCACGGCAGAGTTCACGCACTTTTGCCGTCTCTAAGAGCTCTTTTTTCGCTTTGCCGCCGAGTTTTTTCTCTACCTGCTGCTCAATCGGAAGACCGTGACAATCCCAGCCGGGAGTAAAACGAATGGATCTGCCGTTAAAATAGTTGTATTTTATGATTATATCTTTTAGGACCTTGTTGAGTGCATGGCCGATGTGTGTATGACCGTTTGCGTATGGAGGGCCATCGTGAAGTGTAAAGCTTTTGGCACCTTTGCGATTTTTCTTCATCTTCTCATAAACGTTTTGATCGTCCCATTTTTTGTATCGTAGGGGCTCGTTTTGAGTCAGATTACCGCGCATAGCGAAATCGGTCACGGGTAAAAGCAGTGTCTCTTTGTAATCCATCTCTACCTCAGAGTATAAAATTTGTGGATTATATCTTTAAATGGTTTAAAACCTTCTTTGATATCAAATGGTGCTATAATGAGCCAAAAAAAGTAGGTTCAGAGCATGAAGTTCCATCTTCTATTTGTTGGTACAAAGTTCATTATCAATGAGTCGTTGCGAGAATATGCGACAAGAAAAATAGAACAAAAAGTCGAATTTTTGAGTTCTGTCTCCTATTTTAAAGACGGCGACAACAGACTCTTTTTACACCTAGAAAAGGAGCTCCACTCGGATACCAGACTATTTATTGTTGCAAGCAAGCAGAACTTCACTACCGTAGGTAAACTCTTATGTACCGTAACGTCGGACAATCAGATACTCAAAGAGAGTATGCTTATTCCATCCAATGCGGCTATATTTGAAGAGAGAAGCTATGTGATCGAACACGAACAGAGCGTCGTCAATGTTTTGCAGTTAGATGAACAGCAAGAGATGCCGCAGATATTGATAGAGAATGAATCGGCAAAGGCGATGATGCATCTCTTTGATGAAGAGCGAGAGAGTGCACTTGCGCTTTTGAATCCGCTTGCGCAGATGTATGATGTGGCATTGAATGTTGAAAAGATCGTTGAGGGGTGGTTGATTGTCGAAGCGGCATCTAAAAAATATGGCGATATATCGAAATTTTTAAGTGCCGCCAAACAGCTGATGCCCCAAAAGGTGATCGCTGCGGCCAATATAATGGCTTACATAATCGATGTACTCTCAAGACACAGCAAGAAGATAGCATTTGCCGAGAGCTGTACGGGAGGGCTTTTAAGCTACTACTTAACAAGAAATAACGGAGCATCAAAGATACTAGAGGGCTCGCTTGTTACCTATTCGAATGAACTCAAAGAGAATTGGCTTGCCGTTACGCATGAGGCTTTGGAGAGTGAAGGCGCCGTGAGTGCCGAAGTGGTAAAACAGATGAGCGAAGGCGTCATCAGCGTCAGCCATGCGGACTACTCCATAAGTGTGAGCGGCATAGCCGGCGATGGCGGCGGTACGGAATTCAAACCGGTGGGAACGGTCTATATAGGTGTGCGAGGTCCAAAAGGGCATAAAGAGGTGCACTTGAGATTGAAGGGCGATCGCAACTATGTACAGCACCAAAGTGTACTATACGCTGTTAAAATGTTGCTTGAACTCGACAAAGATATCTTTTTTTAACTTTAGGCAAAAAATCTTGACAAACAGAAATGATTTGCCTATAATTCCAGCCTCATTCAACAATGAGGACAATTTGTCTCGCTAGCTCAGTTGGTAGAGCACGTCACTTTTAATGATGTGGCCGATGGTTCGAGTCCATCGCGGGACACCATTTTCTTAACATGAGCGGTGGTAGTTCAGCTGGTTAGAATACCTGCCTGTCACGCAGGGGGTCGCGGGTTCGAGTCCCGTCCACCGCGCCATTAAGGGCGTTTAGCTCAGTTGGTAGAGCGCTACCCTTACAAGGTAGATGTCACAGGTTCGAGTCCTGTAATGCCCACCATTTTTATAAACCTTATCTTGATTGAAAGTGACCCTTTCGTCTAGTGGCCAAGGACGCTATCACTTCATGGTAGAGACAGAGGTTCAAATCCTTTAAGGGTCGCCATCTTTGGATCGATCTAGTTAAAGGGCGTTTAGCTCAGTTGGTAGAGCGCTACCCTTACAAGGTAGATGTCACAGGTTCGAGTCCTGTAATGCCCACCATTTTTACTTACATGCGCGGTGGTAGTTCAGCTGGTTAGAATACCTGCCTGTCACGCAGGGGGTCGCGGGTTCGAGTCCCGTCCACCGCGCCATACCTTTTTTAAATCCACACAAATTATCCTGCTATTTAAATATTTGACTTACAATATCGTAATTTTATTTGGAGATTTACATGCGTATAGTCCTCTTTTTATTAACAAACTTTGCCGTTATGGCTCTTTTGCTTTTGACTACAAAACTTCTTGGTTTAGATCAAGCTATGGGGCAGGAGTACTCTTCGCTTCTTGTTTTTGCACTTATTATCGGGATGGGCGGTAGTTTTGTCTCGCTCTTGCTCTCAAAATGGATGGCAAAACGCTCTATGGGCGTGGAGATCATCGACCCTTCGAATATTCGTGACAAAGAGATATATTGGCTCTATGAACGTGTCGTGCAGATCAGCCATAAAGCGGGGATAAAGACCCCTGAGGTGGGGATCTATCGCGGTGCACCGAATGCCTTTGCAACGGGATGGAATCGTGACGATGCTCTTGTGGCCGTTTCGAGCGGTCTTTTGGAGGTGATGGAGAGAGATGAGATAGAGGGTGTTTTAGCCCATGAGATCGGACACGTTGCCAACGGCGACATGGTGACGCTTTCTCTGATACAGGGGGTTGTGAACGCCCTTGTCATCTTTTTGGCCCGTATAATCGGCAGTATCGTGGATAAAGCGATATTTAAAAACAGAGATGGAGTGGGTATCGGTTACCATGCAATGGTCTTTATCGCCGAGATGGTGCTTGGCGTTTTGGCTTCTATCATCGTTATGTGGTTTAGCCGCTATAGAGAGTTTCGTGCCGATGAGGCGAGCGCTTCACTCGTCGGTATGCACAAGATGGTCAAAGCACTTCAAAAGCTTCAAAGCATGAAATCCAATCCGCCGTTGCCAAAAGAGATGGCGGCATTTGGAATAAGCGGAGGCGGTTTTGCCTCTCTTTTTAGCTCGCATCCACCGCTTGAAGATCGCATCAACAATCTGCTTCGCAAGTAGTTTCACATGCCCAATTTCGGCATGTGAATAGAACTATAAAAAGCTCTTTGTTCCGCTGTTATCATACATATCGCGATAGCGAAAGGTGATAAGATTTTGCATGATCGCAAAGAGCATGATAAAGTTTAAAAAGCTGCTGCCGCCGTAGCTGAACATCGGTAGAGGCACCCCGACGACCGGGGCATAACCTATAGTCATCGAGATATTGACCCCCATATAGATAAATATCATAAAAGAGAGGGCAACAGCCACGACCTTGATGTAGTAGTCGCTGTTGTAGATACTAAGGCTTAGCAGATGCAAAATAAGCATAATATAGACCAAAATTATGGCAAAGGCGCCTAAGAATCCCGTACGTTCAACCAAAAAAGCGAAGATGAAGTCGCTGGTAGCGATGGGTAAAAAATGCAGCTGAGTCTGTGTTGCTTCATCTTTCTCTTTTCCGGTCAAGCCGCCCGAACCGATCGCAATGATCGATTGTTGAACGTGGTAGGAGGGTTTTTCACTCAAAAAATCTTTTATGCGCGTCTTTTGATAGTCGTGAAGTATGTATTTATAGGCTACAGGTGCGAATAAAAGCACCGAGGTGACGATGACGGCCCATATCTTCCAATAGACCCCTACGAAGAAGAGAACTCCGTAACCGATAAGCAGAAGCACAAGCGCGGTTCCCAGATCGGGCTCTTTGGCGATGAGGATAAAAGGCAAAAGGATAAAGAAGCTGATACGCATGAAATCTTTGATGCGATAGCCGTTGATTGGAGGCGGCTTGCGTGATATAAGATAGGCCAGCATCAAGATAAGGGCGGGTTTTACGAACTCAGAGGGCTGAATCGTTGCATTGATAAAGGGGATCTCAATCCAGCGCTGCGCCCCAAGACGTGCATGTCCGAAGAACTCTACGGCAAGTAAAAGTGCGATATTGACCCAGTAGATCATCGGGATGAGCCACTTCATTCGGCGTATAGGCAAAAAGAATACGACGATAAAGGCGAGAGCGGCAAAACCGATATAGACGCTCTGCTTTTGCGCCAAAGCGGGTACGGCCTCGCCGATAAGCCAGTTTGAGGTGAATATAAGAGGTATTAATAGAACAATGGATAGAAAATCGAATTGTGATAAAATACTCTTATCAAATCTCCACAAAGAACGTACTCCAAAATAAAAATTTTGAAATTGTATCATAAAGGAAGCGAATGGTTAAAGAGATAGAACTCATGTGTGACGAGGAGCAGAGACTAGATATCTTTTTATCGGCAGAGCTGGATGAGAACCGTTCACAGATCGCGCAGCTTTTGAAGCAGGAGTGTGTATTCATAAAAGGCAAGCTCGTAACCAAAGCAGGTACGAAACTACGTGATGGCGATCTCGTTGTCGTACGACTGCCAGAAGCCGAATCGATAGAGCCTCAAGAGATCGATTTTGACGTTGAGATCATCTATGAAGATGATGACGTATTGGTCATCAATAAGCCTACGGACTTGACGGTTCATCCCGCACCGAGCGTTAAAGAGCCTACATTGGTGGATTGGCTCAAGCACAAAGGGATCGCACTCTCGACCATAAGCGGCGAAGAGCGTCACGGAATCGTCCATAGGCTCGATAAAGGGACGAGCGGGGCGATGGTTATCGCAAAGAACAACGATGCACACGAGAAGCTCTCAAAACAGCTCCAAGACAAAAGTATGGGAAGATACTACCTAGCAGTCGTGACGCCGCCCTTGAAAGAGGATATCGTCGAAGTCGATAGAGCGATCGGGCGAAGCTCGCATAATCGCCTGAAGATGGCCTGCATAGAGGGAGCCAAAGAGGCAAAGACGCACTTTGCACCGCTTCTCTATTCGCACGATGAGAGCGAGCAGCTCATTGCATGTAAACTCTTTACCGGCAGAACGCATCAGATCCGTGTGCATTTGGAGATTTTAAACCGCCATATTTTGGGAGACCACCTCTACGGAAGCACGAAAAAAGAGTCTAAGACGGAACGCATCTTGCTTCATGCCTACATCATCTATTTCATTCACCCAAGCAGCGGCAAGCTGGTCTCTTTTAGAGCCGATTTTGACGAACAGTTCGGTGAGTATCTGACTAAAAAATTCGATAAGGATAAGATTTATGAAACTACACAAGATAGCTACATTATCAGCCGTTTTAGCACTGATTATTAGCGGCTGTGGTGCAAAGCCAAAACCTGCTAAAGAGCCTGTGATCGACTCCACGCTTCCAAAGGTGGAGCTGACCAAGAGCGGGATCATCGTGGATATGGACTCGGTGGCGTTCGAGTGGAAGTTTATTGAAGATCCTCGCGTCGAGGGTATCTATATTTACAAGCACGCCATCGATCAAAACGCAACCGACTTCGAGTATCTCGATACGGTCGATAACCGCTTCTCGACGCATTATGTCGATACGACCATAAAGCCCGACTCCAAATACCGCTACTACTTTAAAAGCTTCAGCAGCAGCGCCGAGTCCGTTCAAAGCGCTGTGGCCAACGTGCAGACGCTTCCTGAGCTCGATTCGGTCTCATGGATCCACAACATAGACGGAATGCCGCGGAGTGCCAAGATTATCTGGCGACCGCATACCAACCAGATCGTAAAAGGGTACAGAATCGAGCGAAAGACGCTTGAAGAGGATCAGTGGAAAGAGCTTGCCGTTATAAACGGACGCCTCTGTGCAGAGTTTATCGATAAGGGCTTAAAAGACAACTATGTCTATAAGTACAGAATCCGTGCATTGACATACAACAACATCGTATCTAAACCGAGCGAGCAGGTAAAAGTATTGACAAAAGCACTTCCAAATGAGATAACGGGAATCATTGCTTCAAAAGACCTCCCTAAAAAGATATTTATCACTTGGCAGGCCTCTAAAGCGCAGGACCTCTCTCACTATAACCTCTACCGCTCAAAAGAGGCCGAAGATGGGTATTCGCTTATCGCAAAGCTCAAACGAACAGAATATACCGACGAGATAGAGGGTGACGGCGAGCGCTATTTTTATCGTGTGGCGGCGGTCGATACCGACGGGCTAGAGAGCCACAGCCACAACCACTCTATTTTGGGTTCGACGCTGATCAAGCCGATTGCTCCCTCCGTCAGTGAGGCAAGATTGGCCGGCAATACCATTAAGCTCAGCTGGAGTGCTACGGATAAACGAATTGAGAGCTATATCTTGACAAAACGTTATAAAAAGGGTTTCTTTGACGAGATGAGCGAAAACTTTAAGGGGATTAAATCCAAAGAGTATATCGATAAGAATATTCAGCCTAATACCTCTTACTTCTATAGAGTTTACGGCGTTGATTCAAACGGGATCGTCTCCGAGCCGAGTATTGAGGTCGAGGTGAAATCGCCTGACGTCGCTCTTGCTCCCGTTCCCGTCTCTTCAAAAAGAGAGGAGGCCGTAGCAGCTCCGAAGGTGATTCAAGAGTCTCCTCAGAGACAACAGGTTATTATTCCGACTCAAGATTTCAAAATAAACGAGTTATAGATGCCTCATTTACACATAAAAGAGTTTAAAGAGCTCTCTTTTCCTTCATCATTTGAAGGGGTAGAGTTTAATTTCATAGCAAAAAATGCAAATGAATATAACGAAGAGCTTATCTCTGCTTCATTCGAAGGGGATGACTTCTTCTTGCTCTTAAAAGACGAAGAGAATAAAACACTTTTAAAATCCGAAAAAATTACAAGACCATCTGCGACCTATGCTATTCACAAAGCACTTCTTGCCTATGCGAAAGCCGCCGGTATCGAGATCCTTGCATCCAATGTGCCCGACGTGAAGAGAAATATGCACCTTGAAGAGATAACGGCACTTAAAGATATCTCCTATTTTGCTCAGAGTTTTCCGCAAGCAAAAGAGGTTCGCATAGAGGTCGGTTTTGGCTCGGGGCGCCATCTGCTGCATCAAGCGGCCAATAATCCAGAGGTACTTTTCGTGGGTCTGGAGATACATAAGCCCTCTATCGAGCAGGTGCTCAAGCAGATCAGTATTCAAAAATTAAACAATCTCCTTCTTTTGGATTATGATGCAAGGCTCTTTATGGAGCTTGTCCCCTCAAACCTTGTGGGCAAGATATATGTCCATTTTCCCGTTCCTTGGGATAAAAAACCGCACAGACGCGTCATATCGCGCTCTTTTGTCGAAGAGGCGATGCGTGTGCTAAAAGTCGGCGGAACGCTCGAGCTTCGTACGGACAGCGAGAACTACTATGCCTATTCGTATGAGACGATGATAGGCTTCAACAAGATATCCTTTAATGTTACAAAGAATAGGGATATCGCCGTGAGCAGCAAGTACGAGGATCGCTGGAAACGTATGGAGAAGAACATCTACGACGTGACGATGATAAACGACCTGCATTCTGAGCCGCTTCGTATCGAGGGTGATTTCTCATTCTCACATGCCAAACTTTCACATGCCAAGATATTAGAGAAACACGGCAAGACTGAGAAGTTTGATGGCGGATTCATCCACTTCGAGCGTATCTATAATTTGATTGACGGCGTTATGATGCGCCTCTCTATGGGGAGTTTTGATCGTCCTGAGAGCCTCTATGTCATCGTGCGCGAGGGCAATGCCGGCTACTACCCGAAGCTTCCGCTTAAATCCAAAAGCAATCTAGCCGCCCATAAACTCCTGTGTGAGGTTTTACGTGGATAAAGTGATCATCGCCAAAGACCTCTCGCTCTCCTACAGCAACAACGAGACGATCATCAATAAGGCGAACTTCTCGATCACTTCGGGGAGTTTCGTCTTTATAACGGGTGCGAGCGGCAGCGGCAAATCGACACTTTTAAAGTCGCTTTTCGGGGCACTTCGCCCAAAACAGGGCTCTCTTGTCGTAGGCGGCGTAGAGCTCAACGGCGTTTCGGGTTCACGTTTGAACTTGCTTCGACGTCACATTGGAATCGTCTTTCAAGACTATAAGCTTGTTAAAGAGTGGACGATAGAGAAGAACATCATGCTGCCGCTCATCATCAACGGCTATGAGAAAGACGTCACCAGCAATCAAGTCGATACGCTTTTAAAACATGTCCGCCTTAAACACCAATCGGGAAAATATCCGCTAGAGCTCAGTGGGGGCGAGCAGCAGCGTGTCGCCATGGCAAGAGCGCTTGCCCATAACCCGATACTCATCCTTGCCGATGAGCCGACGGGGAACCTCGACGAGTACTCATCGGGGCTTATCTGGAATCTTTTAGAGGGGGCGAACGAACAGCTCAAGACGACCGTTATCGTCGTCACCCACCATATCCCGCAGAACATGAGCGTCGATTACAAACATTTTCACATCGAGTACGGAAGCATCTATGAAGTCAATTAAGAACCATCTCTCTCTTATCTTGGCTCTGCTGAGCATCCTCTTTTCGGTGCAGGTCTTCGTGATCGTCGATAGGGCGATCGATGCCTATAAAACGGGTTTGGCCAACAACTACTCAATAGTGATGGTAAGCCAAAAGTCGCTTGACGAAGCGACGATCAAGGGGCTTAATCCGCTTATCAAGAGCTACTCCGAACTCTCTCCGGACGCCGTCATCAAACGTCTTAGCAGTGATCTGAACTCTAAAAACGCAGAGCTTTTAAAACTGACTCTTCCTAAGTTTTACAAGATATATCTCACCACCTACCCATCACCTTCAGAGATCAAAAAACTTACGGCCGATCTGCTTAAAAATCAGTTCGTGACAAAAGTAGAGGATTTTGCCCACACGCATGACGTGACCTATAAACT
>JACXUD010000097.1 GCA_014764025.1 Campylobacterota bacterium
TCTTAGCTTTGGCTAGGAGGTGCGAGCCCCTCCTATAAATAGAGTAAAAATTGCTCCTTCTAAAATCGCACGTAGAGTTTTTAGAGGTGCCCTTAAGTTATTTATGTTACAATTACGAGATTTTATACTTAAAAAATAGGAGCTATAATGGCACTTTTTGATGATATTAAAGAAGTTGTGGTAGAGCAATTAAGCGTAAGCCCGGATGAAGTAAAAGAGGACTCTAAGTTCGTTGAAGACTTAGGTGCAGATAGCTTGGATGTTGTTGAGTTAGTTATGGCTCTTGAAGAGAAGTTCGATATCGAAATTCCTGATGATGAGGCTGAGAAAATTCAAACAGTTAAAGATGTAATCAACTACATCGAAAGCAAGTAATTGCTCACTACTAAGGGTTCCCTTAGTAGAAAATGTTTTTAATAGCTAGCGCCGCTAGTTCTTGAAAGTATTTTTTATATATTTTAGATGGAGATATTTGAATGAGAAGAGTCGTAGTAACAGGTTTGGGCATGATTAATGCAGTGGGCAATGATAAAGAGAGCTCATTTAAAGCGATCTGCGATGGTGTATGCGGGATCGGCGAGATAACGATTTTTGACCCTACGGATTACAGCGTTAAGATAGCCGGTGAGGTTAAAGATTTCGACCCTTCAACTGTTATGGATGCAAAAGAGGTAAAAAAAGCCGACCGTTTCATTCATTTAGGTATCAAAGCGGCTAGAGAGGCAATGGAAGATGCAGCATTCGGCGAAGATGTGGATAAGACACGTTTTGGTATCAGTGCGGGTTCGGGAATCGGCGGTCTGCCTGCGATCGAGAAGAACTCGATCATAATTGAAACGAAGGGCTCACGCCGTATATCTCCGTTCTTTATTCCGTCTGCACTTGTCAATATGCTGGGCGGTTTCGTATCTATCGAGCACGGCGTTCAAGGCCCGAACCTTTCAAGCGTTACGGCTTGTGCGGCGGGAACCCACGCGATCAGCGAAGCGTGTAAGACAATCATGTGCGGCGGTGCCGATAAGATGCTTGTCGTTGCTGCGGAGTCGGCAATCACGGGTGCGGGTGTAGGTGGATTCGCATCGATGAAAGCACTCTCAACTCGTAATGATGATCCGCAACACGCTTCTCGTCCCTTCGATGCGGATCGCGACGGATTCGTCATGGGTGAAGGTGCTGCGGCGTTAGTGCTCGAAGTCTATGAAGATGCAGTTGCGCGCGGAGCGAAAATTTACGGTGAGATTATCGGGTTTGGAGAGAGCGGCGATGCGAATCACATCACTACTCCAAGTTTGGACGGTCCGGCACGCGCCATGAAAGCGGCATATAATATGGCCGGAAAACCGAAAATCGATTACGTGAATGCGCACGGTACAAGTACGCCTATCAACGATAAAAACGAGACGGCAGCAGTTAAAGAGCTATTAGGTGGAAAAGAGAACTGTCCGCCGATGAGTTCGATCAAAGGTCAGCTCGGTCACTGTCTCGGTGCTGCAGGCGGGATTGAAGCGGTTGTCTGTCTGATGGCAATGCGCGATAGCATCATCCCACCGACCATTAACTACACGACTCCTGACGAGAACTGTGATCTAGATTATGTACCGAACCAGGCTCGTAAAGCAGAGCTTAATGTAGTTATGAGTAACTCATTTGGTTTTGGCGGTACAAACGGCGTTTTGATCTTCAAAAAGGTATAAGTCGAAATGGCTACCTATTTAGAGTTTGAAAAAAACATAAAAAATATTCAAGAGGATATTATCTCTGCACAGGTTCGTCACGACAGCCATGCGGTCGATATTCTCAAAAAGAGTCTTGATAAAGAGGTTGAAAAGACCTATAAGAACCTCTCTCCCTATCAAAAGCTTCAGCTCGCACGTCATCAAGATAGACCGTATGCGCTTGATTACATCAATCTCATCATGAGAGATAAGTATGAGATCCATGGAGACCGCCACTTTAGCGACGACGCGGCCATCATCTGCTATATGGGCTATATCGATGATGAAAAAGTCATGGTTATCGGCGAGCAAAAGGGACGCGGAACAAAGAACAAGCTTAAGCGTAACTTCGGTATGCCTCATCCAGAGGGTTACCGTAATTATCGGAGAGGGTGGAAGCGGAGGTGCGCTTGCTATAGGCGTAGCTGATCGTCTTGCTATGATGCGTTACTCGGTGTTTAGCGTTATCTCGCCTGAGGGGTGCTCGGCTATTTTATGGAATGACCCTACAAAAGCCGAAGCGGCAACTAATGCAATGAAGATCACGAGCGAAGATCTCAAAGAGCTTAATCTTATCGATGCGATCATCGACGAGCCTCTCATAGGCGCGCACAGAGATAAAGAGGGTAGTGCAAAAGCGATTAAGGACTATTTTCTTAATGAGCTTCAAGCCTTGCGTGAAATGGGCAGTGAAGCACGTATGGAGTCTCGCTATAATAAATTAGTGGGCATGGGTGCTTTTAGCGAATAATTCGCTTGGAGGCTCTTTAGCTATTTAAAGAGCTCTCCTCTTTTTTCTCATCTACTGCTAAAAGCGGATCGATAAGGGGTCGCTTTAGCATCTTCTCTTCTCTTGAGAATCGGATCAAATCCTCTACGCTTTCAATATCTTTGCTTAAGTTCTGCAACGTGAGCTTGAAGAGCTCATAGGTCGTTATAACGTCCGACATGGCTCGGTGGTGCGACGCATCGGGATTAAGATGAAAGAAGTTGTTGAGATATCCAAGCCCGTACTTGTAAGAGACGATGGTTCGCTGTGCGAGTGCCAGAGTACAGAGACTTCTATTGAGTAGCGGTGCCAGCCCGAACTTCTCTAGAGTTGCGGATATGAACCTATAGTCGAACTTGACATCATGGGCTACAAAAATAGAGTCGCCAAGAAATATCTTGAAGTCGCTAATAACCTTTTCAAGCAAGGGTGCATCTTTTGTGTCTTCGGGCGTAATACCCGTGAGATCGGTAATGGCGGCATTTATCTCGCTGCAGTAAACAAGTGATTCGAATCTATCGATTATCTCTGCGTCTTTTACCTTTAAAGCGGCTATTTCGATGATCTGATGTTTATTGGGCTTTGAACCGTTTGTCTCTATATCGACGATACAAAAAGTGGCATCTTCAATCTTTGTAAACTTTGTCTCAAAAAAGTAGTAGCCGTTTTGCTCGATGATGCTGAGCCCCTGGGCCCGCCAAAGCTCTAGTTGAAGTGAGATCTCTTCATTGATCTGCTTTTGCATGCTCTGTGCACATAACCCCTTCGTCGCTAACTTGGATAGACTCTTTTGATCAAGTGCGAAGTTAGTGAGCATTACGTATGAACTCTTTTACTTTGCTATAATCTTTTTTGCCGTGCTCTCTCTCAACACCGCTGCTGACATCAACCCCGTAAAATCCATACTCTTTGAGCTCTGAGACGTTTTCAGGCGTGAGCCCGCCCGCCAATATGATCTTTGAGCAATCAATTTCTGCAAACCACTCGATATTGATACGCTTACCGCTTCCTCCATAGGTTTCGCAGTAAGCGTCTATAAGGCGATATTGATCACAATAGAGATGGACATCCTGTGCAGATTGAGCACGTATTACACGAATATAGGGAGTATGGAGTTGATCTAAAAGAGAGTCGTCAAAATCAAAATGAAGTTGTGCCAAAGTGGCTCCGACCTCTTGGCATGTGAAGTTGATAGTAGCTGCATCGACATTGACGAATAGGGCTACCTTCTCTACAAAGGGTGGAAGTTTTGAGATGATCTCTTTGGCATGTGAAATAGAGATATTACGCGGAGACTTCTCATAAAAGACAAAGCCTAAGGCATCCGCACCTGCATCTATGGCAGCCATTGCATCTTCATAGGATGTTATGCCACAGATTTTCGTCCTCATATCTGAAGACTCTTTATTGCCTCGGCTTTAGAAGGATGTTTAAAGACATAGCTTCCCGCAACGACGATATCGACACCGGCATCTTTTAAGAGAGCAACATTCTTGTCGCTTACGCCTCCATCGACTTCGATAAGGCAGTTTGGATTGATGCGATTGCGCATCTCGTTGAGTCTAAGAGCTTTTGGAATAACGGTGTCGATGAAGCTTTGACCGCCGAATCCGGGGTTGACACTCATAAGCAGAACCATATCAAGATCGCCTAGCAAAAACTCTATAGATTCGGGAGGGGTGTGCGGATTGAGCACGATGGCCGGTTTGATCCCGTAAGAGCGAATCTTTTGTATGAGTCGGTGAGGGTGTTTCTCCTCTTCGATGTGAAAAGAGATATACTCGGGTTTTAACGGTGCGAAGAGCTCCACGAAAAAGGTGTTGTTCTCGACCATCAGGTGTATGTCGAGCGGTTTGGTCGCCGCTTTTGCGATCGCGCTCACCACAACGGGGCCAATCGTGAGGTTAGGAACGAAATGTCCATCCATTACATCTACATGGACAAGGTCGCATCCCGCTTCGCAGATCTCTTGCACATCACGCGCAAGGTTTCCAAAATCAGCAGATAAGACACTAGGAGCAACAAGCATAAGAGACCTTTTATTTTTTAAAACGCAATTTTAGCAGATTATCTTGTTAAGAAAAATAAAAACTTGTCATTATCGAACTTGAGATCGACCTGTACCCCTTTGCGTTCTTGAGCAACTTCCAGCAGCGCATCGATATCTTTATAGGTACGCGGAAGCGTTATATCGACGCGGACGTTGTGATCGTAGAGAAGTGATTTGATCTTACCGCCTACGATATTGACAAGCTCGGCAAGAGAGTCGAGCACCTGCTCCATATCATCGGTTGCCTCACCCATGAGGAGTTCACATGCCTTTTTGGCGATCTCTTTTGGAAAGACGAGTATCACCATGCCGTCGATACCGCCGTAAAAGCCGATAGAGCTGGCGATCATTCCCTCTTTGTTCTCTATTCTGATGTCGTGGATCTCGGCGCGCTCTTTGGAGGCTTCAGAGTTTGTCATCATCTCGATAGTAGCAACCGTTGCCTCTATAAAGTGCGGGAGCTCCGTAACGGTGACTTTGTTGAGCGTGCGGATATTTTTGGCCGCCGCCGCGCTGCTGGCTCCAAGCTCATCAAGAAGCTCTTTGTTTTGCAAGATGTCATCCATCTGGTCGAAAAACATGATGCCGGCATCCTCCATAGTCTCTTTGAAACTAAGCGGGATCTTCTCAAAAGTGAGTCCGGCAAAGCAGATCGTAGCGTTATACTCTGCCGCAGAGCTTGAGAGGCGCGAAAAGAAGTTGAGTGCATGGATATTCATGCTCACTACCTTGTAGGCATCAAAGATAAAGAGTCTAAAACCTACGTTGAGAGAGTTTTGATGGTAAGCGATGTTGAAGCTGTTGCCGATCTCTGCATCAAGAAAGGAAGAGACCGTATAGATAATGGCATTTCCGGTAACGCGCGTTGCTATCTTTTGACCCATCTGTCCCAAATAGCTGCTGTCGATTATTGCATCGTATGCACTCTCATTTGATGCTTTCTCTTTGAACTCTTGAAACGATTGTGCAATGATCGGGTTGTGCCCGTAGTCGTGAAGTTCTATCGCCATCGCCGCACGCTGGGACTTGTCATCGCTGTAGAGCAGGACGTTCTTATTTTGGTTTTGAAAGCTCGAAGAGAAGAGGGCAGCTATCTCTTGGGTTTTAAAGAGCGAAAAGTTGATATCCTTCTCATAGAACTTTATGATCGCTTCGTACTTCTTCTTATCGTAGTCGCAAAATCCAACCGTAACGGTCGAGGATTTATTACGCATTTTTGCAAACATCTTGACAAAAGTATCCAAACCGTTGCGATTGAAAAAGACCACCTTCTTGAGTGAGACCAAAAGCATATCTATATTGAGATGCAGGGTTGCTTCAATATCTTCGATACTTAAAAAGGCGCCGGAGTTGTTGCCGTCTAGAAAGCCTTGCGGCGAGAAGATGCCGATACCGTTTTTTACCGTAGCTCTCATGCGATCTCCATAAGCGATGTGAACTCTTCATAGACATCGGCGATAAATTCGGGATGAAAGTCTATAAAATCGTTAAGCCCTGCCTCAATAAAAAGCGGTTGCGAGAGTTCGTAAAATAGAAGCAGATGCATCCATCTTCCTAAAAGCAGCTCTTGTTCGCTTGCCTCAAGCTCACTTAATCCCGAAGAGAGGTGAACGATATGCGCGATCTGAACGGGCATCTCCCATTTAAGGGCGATTGCTTCACAGATCGCAAAGAGATTCATGCCGCAGAGACGCTCTAGGATAGTGTTGTAGTCAAGATTTTTGACGCTTCGAAGCAGTTTGACGTCATCGACTCTCTCATTAAAGAGCGCTTCGGCGACCAAGATGCTTGCCGGCAGGAGCGTAATGGCATTATAAAGGTCTTGATCTTTGATGTTCAGGTGCTTGAGTATCTTGACCCAACCGAGTGTGAGCTTATCTTGCAGATCGGCAAAAGAGTGGCGATTAAGTTTGAAAAGGTGCCATTTCGCGGGTGAGAGAAGCTGGATCATATAGTTATAGACGGCTTGATGCGATGCTTCTACCCCAAGTATCCCAAATATCTGCGCAACGTCGTTTACTTCGTTTCGAAACCCGTAGATGGGTTTATTTACGATACCTTTGAGATAGCCGTTGAGAGCTAGATCCGTCTTGGCGATTTTTGCCGCTTTTGTAAGATCACCCACGGCTAAGGCATGAAGTGTAAGACGCAGAGCTTCATTGGCCGGAGGGATCTTGTCGATATACTCATCGACTTTTTCTCTTGTAATCACGCGTATATCACTTTATATTGGTATTTTGAATGTCGAGTTTCAATTTTAGCCCTCAGATTATAAAAGTAGTATTAAAAGCCTCAAAAGAGAAAAAGTTCTAGTATAATGTTGCATCAAAACTCAAGGGATGGAATAAATCTATTTCGCTTAAGTTGCAGTTTTGCTTAGATTGAGTATAATTCGCAACTTAAAAACCTAAAAAGGAAGCTGGAATGGCAAGAAAATGTGCTATTAGTGGCAAAGGACCTATGACTGGGAACAATGTTTCTCACGCTAAAAATAGAACTAAGCGTCGTTTTTTAATCAATCTTAGAACTGTGCGCATCACATTAGAGGATGGTACTACTAGAAAAATAAAAATTTCTGCTAGAGAACTTCGCACACTTAAGAAAAATTCATAGTTCTAGGAATTTGTTTTGAATCTTTTAACAAGGATTCGTAAATTCCTT
The DNA here is from genome assembly GCA_014764025.1 of Campylobacterota bacterium. GTDB lineage: Bacteria > Campylobacterota > Campylobacteria > Campylobacterales > Sulfurimonadaceae > JACXUD01. Next base: position 7,196 of record JACXUD010000097.1, read on the forward strand.
CATTGGGAGACTACTCCCAAGCCCGCGATAACTCTTAACTCAGAGCTTTATGCTCAACTTCTTCCCTTTAGAACACCATTAATTCTTATTCAACTCTGTATGTTGATCGGTACGCTCGGTTATGTCTATATTGAGCACTATTCACTGATGGATGCGATCTTTCAGACCGGTTATACCTTTACGACGGTTGGATTCGGTTCGCTTAAAGAGGGTGAATTCTCGGCGGCAGGCAAGATATTCACGATTACGTTGATCATATTCGGATTTACGATATTCACGATCGCAGTCGGTATCGTAGTCGATGTGGTAAACAAGGGAGAGTTATCTAAAATTCTAAAGGAGAGAAGAATGCTTTACAGAATTGCGCGTCTCAAGAAGCACTTTGTCGTCTGCTATCACAATGAGTACACTTTAGAGGTAACCAAACAGCTCAAGCGTAATCATGTTCCCTTTGTCGTCATCGACCCGCGTGAAGAGATCCATAAATGGGCCAAGGAGAGCAACTACCCTACATACCTGCAGGCAGAGCCGCACTCTGAGATAGCTATGCTCAAAGCGCATCTTGCTTCGGCCAAAGGTCTTATCACCCTCTCTGATTCAATGGCCGATAATATTGCGCTAATCGCTTCGGTAAGGCTCTTCGAAAAAGAGCATGAGCTTCCAAGACCGTACTATATTATCTCCTCGGCCGAGAGTGTAAGCGATGTCGAGAAGCTCAAAAAGCTGGGTGCGGATACGGTCGTCTCTCCTACAAAACTTACGGCACAGCGTGTGAGTGCGATGGCTGCAAGACCCGATATGGAGAACCTTTTAGAGGAGTTCTTATATAAGAGCGATAATCCGCTCAATATGGAAGAGATCGAAGTGCCTAAATACAGCTGGGCAGTTCTAAAGAAATTGCGAGAGACCCATTTAAGGGATATTACTAATACCTCAGTCGTGGGTATTACAAAAAAAGACGGAAAGTTCATCACTATGCCAAAGGGTGATGTATTAGTTACGAGCGAGTGTAAACTGCTGATTGTAGGAACCCAAAAGGGTATCAATCAAGCAAAAGAGCTCCTCAGAAGAAGAGAGAAGCCTAAGGAGCTGAAATTTGTATAAGTTAGTTGAGTTATCAAGCGGTATTTGTAGTGCAAACGGTTTTTATGCATCGGGCGTATGGGCAGGTTTGCGCCCTAACGGTGCGGATGATATGGCTTTTATCTATTCGGATTCGGCATGTGAAATAGCATCGGTATTCACAACGAATAAGATGTGCGCCGCTCCGATTCGCCACTTTTTAAAGATGGGGGAGTTCCAGACGAACTTCGTGCTCATCAATGCAAAAAATGCCAATGCGATGACGGGCAGTGCGGGAATCGAGGATATCGATGAGGTGCTTGCTTACCTAAAAGCTAAATACCCTCAAGTGCAAAATCCGGTTATGAGCTCTACGGGCGTTATCGGCGTGAGAATGCCAAAAGAGAAGCTTAAAAACGGTATAGACCTTTTTGATCTTACAAAACAAGAGGGTGACAGAGCGGCACGTGCTATCATGACGACGGACACATTCTCTAAGCAGATGGCGTTTCGTGTAGAGCTTGCTAATGGCAAAAGCTTTAGCATAGGCGGGATGGCCAAAGGTGCAGGGATGATCAACCCTGCTATGGCGACGATGCTCTGCTTTATTACGAC
>JACXUD010000358.1 GCA_014764025.1 Campylobacterota bacterium
CCCATCGGATCGACTTTTACTACCATTCTTACAAGTGCGCTCTTTTCATCATCATAGCGAAGCAGAGGTGCATCTATCTTCAGCTCCTCTTTCAACTCGCCGTGAACCATTGCCAAGTACTTCTTTTTCATGTCGCGTTCTTGAAACATCACTTTGATATCTATTTCGCTCTCTTTATCTCTTGAACATAGAACCAATCCGCTAGTCTCTTGATCGATCCTATGCGTGATGTTTGCATCCTGCCCGAATTGAAACTTTACTTCATCGATCAAAGAGTAGGGTGTATATCTATTTTGCGGGTGAATCAATAATCCGCTCGGTTTATCAAAGACCACAAAACGCTCATAAACCTCCGCAGGTTGCAGGCCCTGCGTTGTAGGTTCAAAATAGATAAACTCAAAATCACCCTCAATATAATCTGAAGAGTTTTTCAACGGCTCGCCGTCAACCAATACCCTTCCAATCGATATAAAACGCTGCGCCTCTTTTTGTGAATAGCCCATCTCTCTCATCAACCACAAAAAGGCTTTTGTCTTTGTAGCTGCATTCATTTTTTTTATAACGAACGGCAATCTCAATTCCTTACTAAGTTAATTATAATCATCTATTGAATATAATCTTTACCTTTAATAATACCAAACTCAGCTAACCAAGCAGATGCTAAATAAAAGATAAGCTATGAGATGCGAGGCAAATCTTTGTAGGACCAACTCGTTAATCCAAAAAGATTTAACGATGTCAGATGATGGCCTATCTTTTACCTTTAGGGCGAGTCTATTGAATTAACAATAGACCCGTTTATCGTTTGCTTGGTTAGCTGAGTTTGGTATAAGTGCGAATTTTAACACAATAATCATTATAAGGGTTGGTAATATGGTAGAGAGATATGCTAGAGAAGAGATGGCTAAACACTGGACACAGCATGCAAGATATGCTGCGTGGCTAGAGGTCGAAAAAGCAGCTGTAAAAGCATGGAATAAACTCGGACTTATTCCGGACGAAGACTGCAAAAAGATTGTAGAAAACGCTACATTCTCTGTGGAGAGAATTGAAGAGATAGAAGCTGTTACAAAACATGACCTTATTGCTTTCAATACTTC
>JACXUD010000359.1 GCA_014764025.1 Campylobacterota bacterium
CGCACTCGTACCGATCAATACAAACCGCCCATCGATCTTCTTTGGATCAAATGTACCGTCTAGGATATTCTTGGCGCTGATATACTCAAAGTGACCTCCGGGGCCCCGAAAGTTCACAACCAATCTGCCGACATTATCCGTGGGTATCTCAAGCTCCCCCATTCTAATGCTCTCCACGCCGCCTGCATCGGCTCTCACATCAACTCTTGGGCTATTTTGATATATTCTGATCATCTCGAGCGCCAAAGATGGATAGATAACTCCATCATACTCCATGATGAGCGGCACATGACGGATCATCCCTCCCTCATCGGGCGTATTGTTGAAAAAACCGCTCGAGTAGAGCGCATCTTGCAAAAGAGGGATGTTGAGCACCACACCTTTTGGCCTTAGCAGCGTCTCTTCGCCGACAAGCCCTTTTGCGACAACAGTGGCAGGTATGTTTGGGGCTCTGCTCTCTTCACTCGACTCAAATGTAAAGATGTAGCCTCCCACAACGGGGGTCGATCCGAAGCTCGATGCAAGAATCTGATCGTAATTGGGGAGATTCTTGGCATGTGAATCTGCCTGAGCGAACCGATGCGGCGAAGTTCTATCCTCTTCTGCAAAAACGATATCAAGACCTATGATCCCCGCACCCGCATCGCTGAGGCGGTATAGAAGCTTGGCAAAGAGATCGCGCGACCACGGCCACTGGCCGTAGGCTTTGAGCGAGGCCTCATCAATATCGACGATGGTTATCCTCTGGCTTTTTGGCAGCTCGCCGCGCAGTACGAACATGAAGTCTCGCAGACGATTATCAAGCGAAAAGAAGGCTTGGGGCATAAAGAGATAGCTCCAGCTCAAAAAGAACACAAGCCCTGATGCGACTAAGATCTTCAACCAAAAATTCTGCATCGAATCCTAATAGCCGCTCGGTCGCTCTTCGCTGGTAGGTGTTATGCTAAAGGGATCGGATGATGTCGATTCGACTCTGTTATTGGGGTCTTGGGTCATCATATTCAGATCCTCCATCTCTTCGCCAAGAGCCTCTTCAAGCTCTGGCTGCGATGCATCATCGGACTCTTTTAATCCCTCCGTATTCATCTGCATCAC
>JACXUD010000360.1 GCA_014764025.1 Campylobacterota bacterium
GATTTCGGCATGTGAAAACTCTCCTAATAGACCCTCACCAAGAGCCCGCTTAAGTAGTTCGAATTCGGTATTGAAACAATATACGGATGGTCGATATCGGCTCGCATCGTCTCTAAAACCTCTATAAAACGTCTGCTCTCTTTGGAGGCACTCTTTGCAAGATCTAAAAGCTCGTTGATGCCTATGTGATGCGAACATGAGAAGATAGCGACGATTCCTCCCTCTTTGGCTAACTTCACACCGCTTTGAAGCAGAAACTTCATCCCCTTCATGGCCGAGTGCACCTCTTTTTTCGTTTTGGCAAAGGGCGGCGGGTCTAAAAGAACGGCGTCGTAACGGTTGTCTTCTTGAAGTTTTTGGGTCAGGTACTCAAAGGCATCGGCTCTGATGATCTCGCCTATAAGGTTGTTGAGCTTGAGATTCGATTCCACTTGCGAGAGTGCATTTTGTGAAAGATCGACAAATGTCACATCAGCACCTTTTTGAAGAGCATGGAGTCCAAATCCGCCGGCGTTGCAGAATATATCTAAAACACTATCTTTATTCTTGATGTAGCGGCTGACTATCTCGCGATTCGCTCGTTGGTCAAGATAGAATCCCGTCTTTTGCCCCTCTATAAGGCTCATTTCAAACTCAACTCCATCTTCATTGATGAGTATCTGCGGGGCTACTTCGCCGTAGATGACCTCGTTTGTCGTGGAGAGCCCCTCTTTGCGTCTCACTTTTGCATCCGATTTGTCGTATATCCCTTTTGGAGCACATTGACGGATAAGCTCTTCGATTATGATCGAGCGATACTGCTCGATCCCATAGGTGTTGAATTGAACCCCTAAATAGCCGTTATAATTGTCAACGATAAGTCCGGGAAGCATATCCGCCTCTGAGTGGATAAGCCTTGCCGCGTTGCTGCGTAATGCTACGGCCTCGCGTTTTTTGATCGCATTTTTGATACGCTTGGAAAAAAATTCCGAATCGATAGGTTCATCGTTAAAACTGAGAACCCGAAGGGTGATCTCCGAGAGCGGATTGATATAGCCAAGGGCTAAAAACTTTGCATTTTGATCTTGGATTTTGACGATCTCACCACTTTG
>JACXUD010000015.1 GCA_014764025.1 Campylobacterota bacterium
AATACAAGGTGGAAGATTTTATTTCACCGCTCTCCAGCAGGATTGAAAATAAAAATATCCCCTCTTCTCTCCTTGAAGCATTGGTGGAAGTAGAAAGATTCATTTCTGATTTGTCTTATGAGATTAGTGGCCAACAAAGAATCCTAAAAGACTTTACTGAGAAAGTAGAGCCGCTGATCCTTGAAGGGATGTTTAACGATGTTGATTTCAGATCGGAATCATTACGGTCGCTTCGAGAGTCATATCAACATAAAAAAGACAATGTGGTTTCTGATTTTTTGTCGCTGTGGAGGGATATTCCTAAGTACAGTTATTATAAGGAGACGAGGACAATCTTACCAGGTCATATCAATTCTCTGCTTGCCGCCAAGGAGAATCTAGGCGAGGCGTGGAACTCAGAGGAAATTGTTGATAAGTGTATGTATTTAGAGGGCGGCTGTTCTCGCGGGATGCTTTTTTGTCACAAGAATCAGATGAAGAAAAATGTCGGCGCTGTCGAGGATGCTATGAATACTCTTTATGATGAATTTAGGCCTATGCTTGAAAAGCAAGGGGTTATCGAGAAGTGGGAAGCAGCAGTACCCTCTTTTCAAGAACATATCTCTAAATTTAGCGACTATACGCCCACGACGTATGTGTTAAATGAGTTTTCAGGCGGAAATGTCAATAAGGCGCTTAGAAGATGTATTGAGAATAGAGGGATAGATCAAAAGCCTACGGACGAAACCCCTAGCGTAAAGGTATCTATTTAAGTTAGAAGCTGCGAACCGCCAAATGAACAAAATGATTCTGAAGCGGAAGCTTCTACTCATGAGCATTATTGATGTATGGGGAGAACTCAAATGCTAGACAAACTATAAAGCTAGTAATTATCGACGATTCGCATTGGCATTCTATCATTTTATTTTGCTCTATTTTTTTCAAAAAAAATGTACTCTTTTTTCTGCTACAATCGCACTTATATTCAATCGGTAAGGAGAACCAATGAACGTAAAACTACAAGACAAAGCAGATGAGCTAAAAGCAAAATCAAAAGAAATGATCCTTGATGGCGGAAAGAAGATTGTATCTCATATTGAAGTTGTTTTGAATGAAGCAGAAGATCATTTGCACAACAACACTGTTTTCAGAAACTATGAAATCAACGAGATAGAATCAGACTTCCTTTTTATGACTCAGAAGTTTACAGATCAGTTTATGGAAGCTAAAGGCAAGTTGGAAGATATCCTCACTGAATTGCCGGATGAGGATTTTGATTTTAATGCTTTTTTTGCCGAAGAGAACAGTTTACTTAGTGAGTATTCAAGACTGACTTTCGTTGCGGAAGAAATTGTTGCACAATTGAGAATCCACCAAGGAGTGTTTGGCACTGACGAAGACAGCCCGAACACTCTCACTATTGCCAAGATCAAAGCAACTCTCGCCGATGCAGAGAAAGTGTTTTCCAGTCTTGTGGCTGCCTGACAACTGAGGGCAAAAGCAACACCAAAACAGGGCATCTCTGCCCTATATAAAAAATCAAATAAATGTACACAAGTATCAAGAGGTATATTATGATCCGAAATGGGAGAAAAACAATGATCGGTACGCTTCGCGCCATAAATATAAGCACCTTTCAGAAGCACGGCATCTCTGGTGTCGTTGGAGATGTTTTTGAGGGGGATACCAAGATCGGTGCGTTTGAGGTTAATCGTGGCGGAGAAACTACAGTGCTTTTCATATCGCTGGCACATCGAGAGCGATACGATGCTATCCTTTTTGATCGTTTTCCTGATGGGATTACCGATGATGACCTCGTGAAAACGCTCATCGGCGCAACGGCGGGTTAAAAACAAAATAAGTTACTTTCTGGTTGACAGTTCCAATAAAAAACGCTAAAATAACCCAAATAAAGGCTGAAAAATGAGATTTTATCCAGCGAAAAACGCTAATATATTCAATAAAAAGCAATACAAAGTGAAAATAACCCATTTAAATACGCTACAAAGTAACAAAAGCGAGTATATGAAATGAAAATATCTCTGAAAAATCGTACTGCGGCATATACTTACGGCAGTTCATCCGGATACTATCCCTTCAGGGGTGAAAAGAGCATATGGTATGAATCACTCCTTGAAAGAGACTTGCTGATCTTACTTGAGTTTAATGACATGGTTCTTGATGTGGAGGAACAGCCTGTTACCATTGAATACGAAAACAAAAATGGGAAAACAGTAACCTACACGCCGGATTTTCTTGTCACTTTTAAATCCTTGCCTCAATACGACTCTCAATCTATCTATCCAAAATCGCTACTCATTGAGGTCAAGCCCCATGAAATATTGAAGAAAAAATTTCATGAGTTGCGCCCAAAGTTCAAAATTGCGACACGCTACGCACAAGAAAATGATTACATTTTCAAAATTTACGATGACAATAAAATACGAGGTATCGAGTTAGAAAATATTCTACTACTAAAACGCTATAAAAAAATGTCATTTGACCAACGTGAAGAATCACGTATTTTGGAATATTTGCAAGCCGTAGGGCATACACAGATTGACCATCTTATAGAAGCTTTGTATGCTACCAAAACCCTACAGGCCATTGCGATATCCCAGTTATACCATCTAATCGTCCATAAAAAGATTGCTATTGATATTGGGCAAGAAATCAATGCGTGGAGCACCATTTGGCTTAACATCGATGAAACTTATGAAGAAGGAATTTTAAATGAACTCTGAAAACTCATATAAAATAGACCGCCGGAAACTAAAACTGCTCGCTAACGAATATGTCCAGTACAACAACGACATCTACAAGATCACGCAAATACTTGATGCATCCGAATTGATAGGCGTAAACATAAAGACAAAAAAAGCAAAGCGCCTTCTAATCAATGATCTAAAACCGGTAGATATGGAACAAATTCCCGAAAATGATTTTATCCATAGGGATCTTTCCGATATCTCTGACTCTGACTGGAAAGAAATGGAAAAGCGATTTACTGCGATTCAGCCGATACTCAACAACGGTTCCAGAGAGGAAGTTGAAGAATATGCCAAAAAAGCCGGAGCACATTTTACAACAGTATACAAGTGGGCGAGAGGATACGCCTCTACAGGAACACTCACAGGTCTTTTACCAAGAAAAAGGGGGAGATCAAAAGGAGAGGTTCGCATAGAACAGCAGGCTGAGAAAATCATTCAAAAGGCGATTGAAGAACATTATTTAAAAAGAATAAAGCCATCCGTACAATATGTGATCAATGTCGTTTTAGCGGAATGCCAGAAGAAAAACCTCACGCCGCCAAGCAAAAATACCATTCGCAACAGAATCAGCCAAATCAGCGAATACCAAAGGGCAAAACGACGAGGCAGCAAAAGCGAGACAAGAACAAAGTTTGAACCCGCTCCGGGTGAATTCATTGCAGACTATCCGCTGCAAATTGTACAAATCGACCACACCAAAATGGATGTCATTATTGTAGATGAAGAGACACGCCGACCTATTGGCAGACCATTTATCACACTAGCGATTGATGTCTACAGCAGGATGATTACCGGCTACCATATGTCGCTTGATGCCCCTTCCGGTTTATCTGTGGCAATGTGCGTAGCAAACTCCATTTTGCCAAAGAATGAATGGCTGATGAAAATGGGCATTGAGTCAAATTGGGACGTATGGGGTTTCATGGATACGCTTCATGCCGATAACGGAGCCGACTTCCGGGCTGAAGCGCTCACGGAAGCTTGCCGTATTCACGAAATCAATCTTCAATGGAGACCTGTAAACAAAACCAATTACGGAGGACATATTGAACGTCTTATAGGAACGCTTATGAAAGCGATCCATACAATACCGGGAACAACTTTTTCAAATATACGCGAACGCTTGGATTACGATTCTGAAGGTAATGCCAGCATGACGTTTCATGAACTGGAATTATGGCTTGTAACATTTATTACAAAAATTTACCATAAGCAAAAACACTCCACGCTGGGGATGTCTCCAGAGGCAAAATGGGAAGAAGGGGTATTTGGAACTCCTGCTCATAAAGGAACAGGACTTCCGCCAAGACCCGCTGATGCTGAAACCCTATTGATTGATTTCTTGCCTCTAGTCAAGAGAAAAATACGCAAAACCGGGGTACACATCAACAGTCTTAAATATTATGACTTTGTATTGAGATCTTTCATCGAAGAAGAAAACTCTGCAAACGACACTTCTAAAAAAGACTATACGTTCAGAATTGATCCCAATGACATCAGCTACATATGGTTCTATGAAGAAAAGAGCCGACTGTATCACAAAGTTTCTTTGGCAAATCGCGCAATCCCAAGTATGAGTTTGTCTGAGTACAATGCGATCAAAGCGAATCTTACGCCTCAGCAGAAGTCATCCGCCTATGATGCGCAAATCATCAGAGCGCATGAGGAACTGAGAGAGATGGCGTCAGACTCGGCGAAAAAGACCAAAAAGGTCAGAAGAGCCGAAGAGAAAAAGAAAATACGCCAAAAAAGCAACAGCGTTACAAACCTTCATATCCAAAAGATGAAACCCCTTAAAGAAGAGGCGGAAAGTGTTGAAGAGTTTGATGAAGGCGATATCCCGGTATTTGATGTTTTTATTGAAGGAGGCGACAATGCCTGAGACATATGCCCACCTTTTGCCCGAATCCAAAGAGGTTGTCATCCATAAAAATACGGAAGAGAGAATTGAGTATTTAGAAAACAAGGTTTGGATCAACTATCCGCTTGCCCAGAAAGTCATACTCTATCTCAATGATCTTCTCAAGTATCCCAAACAGGACAAAATGCCCGGACTTTTGATTGTGGGCGAACCCAATATCGGGAAGAGCGCCATCGTTTCCCAATTTGCGAAACTGCATCCCGATAAAACTCTCGAAGATGACACAGGGATGTCCAAAGCCATGAAGACCGTCGTAGTGGCGAATATGGAAGGAGGCGATGACAGGACGCTGTATATCTCCATCCTTGAACAATTGTGGACGCCGTTCCGCCCGACGGATACGACCCAAAAGCTTCGCCATCAGACCATCCACCTCCTGAGAGAACTCAACGTCAAGATGCTTATATTGGATGAAATCCATAATCTTCTCAAAGGAACTGCGATCAAACAGCGGGCTGTCATGGATGCGATCAAGAATCTTACAAACTCTCTCAAAATACCTATCGTGCTTGTGGGAATAATGGATGCGGTTACCGTCCTCAATGAAGCCCAGCACGTCAGCAGATTCGAGATAGTGCAATTGCCAAAATGGTCAAACGACAAAGAGTTTGCAGGACTTCTTGCGGCATTTGAAAGATGGCTTCCTTTAAAAAAACCTTCGGGACTATACAAGGCGGAAATGAAAAAATTACTTTATGAGCATTCCAACGGAAATCTCGGACATTTACGCAGAATTTTAATCACCTGTGCCAAATATGCCATACAAAACGATGTCGAGCAGATCACACCGTGGATCATCAAAAACGTTCCGACAAAAAATTCAAAAAATCCTATGGAAAGAATAGTCAATCTCGATGTACTATACGGCGACACCTCTACCTGACGAGCTTCTTAGCTCATGGCTTATAAGAAGTTCGATTCTTAATGGAACCGACCCACTTGGGTTTGCCGATGGCTTATGGTTCAATCAAAGGATATGGACAAAAGACCTTGACAGGCATTTGTCAACAGATCAAATCATGCAGCTCAAAAAAAATACCAACCTCTCTTTTGAACAAATAGAGAATATGACACTGGAACCGATCTATAAGGCTCTTGTTCATCCGCATACAGTCAATCCAAAGAAGTCATGGGAATATATTATTCCAACTGGCATAAGAAACAGAACAGCTACAAACGGACTTCATTTTTGCCCGATGTGCCTACAGGAACCAAACCCATACATGAAAAAGCAATGGAGACTCTCATGGAACTGTATATGCGAAAAACATCATATTCTTTTACAGCTTGCTTGCAGTAAATGTGGTCACTGCTTTGCTCCCCATCTTATCGCCTATACCGATACGGATTTCTCCAGATGCCAGTATTGTCAATCTTCCCTGATCAGGGGGAAGATGATCCCTGTAAGCAAATCCGTTTTGAACCTTCAATCCTTTTTGAACCGCACCATTAAAGAGCGGCAAATTCCCCCTCATACCTATCCCATCATCGATGAAAATGCAGCCGATCTCTTTGCAACCGCAAGAGGACTCATGCTCTTCTTTAGGGACTTGATCCACGCAAAGATATTCCAGCCACATGCGGAATATCTTTTTAAAGAAATAGGCTATCACTATGAACCTGTTAAAAGAGAAGATGATTCTAGGCAGTTAAGTATTGATGCCCTCTCGTCAGAAAAAAGACATCAACTATTGGATATGGTTTCCCATCTTCTTTATTTTAGCCTTTCAGACATTGTTGCAATACTTAGAGAAGCCGATATATCAAAACAACTGTTTATGCGATCCATAAAACTTCATTCGCCTACGCTTAGCCATATTGCAAACTCGCTAAAAGAAAGAAAACGGACTGCGAACAAAGAAATATTACGGACATATTCAGACTTTCAGCCACGCCCCAAAGAGGAGGTTGAGCTTCTGATGGATGAGATCAGGAAATACCTTTGAGATTTCAAATAACCCAGCCAAATTGCAGCTATTGCAAAAACAAACTCTCAGACTGGGACTATAGGTTTCAAGGCAAGCACTACTGCCGATCATGCTATGAACGCTTCTTTGAGTTGACCACGTGCAGCAAATGCGGGAAATCAAAAAAAATCTTTATCTTCCTGACAGAGCGTATCTGTAAAAAATGCCTTGTAAAAGACAAACCGTGTATCCGGTGCGGAAAGACAGAGTACAAACATGGGCTTATAAACGAATATGGACCTGTATGCGCCTCATGTTCTCGATATTTCAGAGAGCAAAAGCGATGTTCTTCATGCCATCAAGAATCCAATCATATTTCAAACAGAACTCTGCTTGACGGCAGCACGAAACTTCTTTGTACGAATTGCTATAATCGAACCTTGCCTATTTGCACTAGATGCCATAGACATACAAAGCCATATGAACTCATCAACGGCAAAAATGTATGCAAAGTATGCGCCACACAAAAAGATAGAATCTGCAAACAGTGCCAGTCTCCATTCCCAGCGGGAAGGGGTAGAATATGCAGAGAGTGCTCATACGATAATCTTTTAAAGAGAAAAACAAAACAATATTCTTCATTGCTTTCCTCCCACACGGCACATTTGCTTCAAGGCTTCTCCGATTGGCTCAAACAAAGAAGAGGTGCTATATACGCTTCTTTAAAACTTCAACGATATTACAAGTTTTTTTCCAAACTTGATCAAGTAGCCAAAGAGCTTGACAGATTCCCGACTTATGAGGAGATGGTGCAATTCCTTAGCGTAATGGAAGCAAGAAAATATCTTCTTGTTACACTATATCTACAAGACATCAAACAAATCATTATAGACAAAGCCGTTCAAGAAGAATATGCGAGCCTTGATATGATCGACAGGCTTTTGCAATATTTTGAAAAAGATGATTATCGATACAAGCTCCTTTTTGAGTATTACACCGCACTCAGGACAAAAGCCGATCAAGGCAAAACAAGTATCCGATCCATCCGCTTGGCATTGACTCCGGCGGAGAAGTTTCTAAAGTATTGTGATCATTTTGAAAAGAGTGAGATTAGCGATGAAGCTCTGAGCGGATATTTGTGGGTTTATCGCGGTCAAAAAAGTGCTATTTTTGGCTTTGTGTCATTCCTCAATCAGAAACACAAGTTTTCGCTTGAAGCCCATAGAAACCTACTGCCGATCAAGACACCAAGATACTCAAGAAAGCAGCTCAAACAAAAATTTATAGAACTGCTTCAAAATCCTCAAGATGATTTAAAATATCAACAAAAACTGCTGCGCTTCAGCTTGGGATATCTTTATCATATTGATATTCCTAACAATGCATTTATCAATCAAAAAGATATTCAAAAAGACAAAAACGATGCATACTGCCTGCGCTTGGTAGGCAAAAAGTTTTACCTTCCGAATGAAATTACACGACTAATGCTGGATTGATACGGATTCCCTCCTAATAAAACTCATTATTTATATCATCAATCATTTTAGAAAACAACATCACAAAAAGTTTTGTATACTTATCTTTGTAGTGGGTATATGGAATACTTTTAGCCACGCTTTCCAAATCAACCGCCTGCAAACTTCCATTTTTTGTTCTAAATCTTCCTCTTAGCTGTACGATTTCCAAAAGCAGTTTCTTTATGTCAGATGCCGATAATATTACAGATATAGGATGAAACATCAAACCAGAAAACCCTTTTTCTTCTGCCTTCTGCTCAATCTCCAAAAGATAGACCCGCTCTCCATCTTTTAATAGCAACTCCAAGACCAACGCTCCCCGTGGTTTAAAGATTTTCTTTTTTCTGTCGTATTCTTTATATGCCCACTTTGTCCCCGAGTTTGCCAATTTCGCTTCTTTATACAAAAAACTGCACAGTGCTGCTTCGCTTGATCTGTTGCTCTTATTGTCTATATACAGAAAATCTGTCAACGGGCAATTTTCATCGTCTTTCAATAAAGAAAGCGACTTGATCACCTTGGTGAACATGTCGGATTCATCAATACATTCCTGAGGATTATCAATTGTTTTTTCGACTTGATTTAGTTTTCCTGTTCCTTGTGTATCTTGTGAATTTTGATCGTCTCCCGAAGATAGATTGTTTGGTGCCTCTTTAATAGTGGGTTCATCTTGATCAGTTTTATTGTCGGATACTTTAATCGGCGTATCACTCTCCTTGGTTATTATTTCTTTTGACACTATGTCCTTAATGCTCCCGACAGTCACTTCGGATCCAATATATACTCTCGGTGATCTTGGATTTGGATTATTCTCTGGAGTAACCGGCAAATCATCTATATCAAAATCCTGAACCTGTTGTTTTGGGCTTGATTCAACAGGCGTGTTTTCTTTTTCAATAGGCTTTTTTTCTCTTTCAGATTCTTCTTTTAAATTAAAATCACGTGGCAGATCCATGTGTGTGACTCTCAAGCACAAAAATGTTTTGTTATCCATCCAAATCCCATCACATACGATGTTTAATCCGGAAGGGTGATAAGGCAAAACGACTGGATACTTTGGACTATATCGTGATCCAGATGCAACACTGCTGTAAATTTTCGATATTCTTGCTCTTGATATTTCATTCATGGCAAGATAAGCGAGGAATGACAAATTGGTTTCCTGCTTTGAATTTCCAAAGTATTCAACAACATAAGTATTGCTGTCGGCATCATGACGATAGCTTTTAAGATACTCATTTACGATAAAATCCATTGGATTTATAATAAGCTTACTTCTTATTGACTGTTCAGCCGGAACGAGCAAGGCAGTAAGTACTTCATATGAAGGTATCAACACCGATACACCATTATCTGTGGTAAGTTTGGTGAGTGGGCTTCTTAGAAAACGGGCTTTGACCGCTTTATCACTTATTGCATCAAATGAAAACTTGCTTTTCCAAATATAATATTGGCCGTCTTGGTTCTTCGCCCCAAAATGAATACTTTCTGGTTCATTGTTCCGAAAATCAAAAGAAAAATTTACATTTTCCCTATATCCCTTGAAGTCCGTCCATATCTGCCTTGTCCTTCTGTTCCCGATAAAAACAGTACCGAATCTTACGGTATCTACTTGGGGTGCTCCAATCTTCGCTAGATAAGTTTTATCAGATAACTTTTCTTCGCATTCATACTTATCTGCTTCCACCAATAATACTTCCACCAATGGGATTTCAGGGTTTCTATCATTATAAAATACTGCGCCTCCTGCCAATACGACTCTTTTTACTTTATCGTCGGGCAGGCCACCGATCCTTGGTAAGTTTTCATACTCTTCCACTACGATATTCCCCTCTATTCATTATGTGAAATATTGTAGCGTATTTTAATAGTACATTTTAGATATTTAACAGTTTAATTTATTTTTTTCAATGAAATATAATATTTTAAGCAAAATTATTCTTTTATATAATATAATAAATTATATTATATAAAAGGTTTTTTAAGATGGAGACTTTATCTGAAGCAAATAAAATTAAAGTATCTCTTTATAAAAAGCTCTTTAAAGAGCTAAAGCAAAGCTATATTGCGGTCCCGGAACTTTCATTGTTTAGCGCAATCGCTGATATGGTAGTCGTAAATGGAGATATCCATATCTATGAAATCAAATCTAAAAGCGATTCATTATCGCGATTGAAAAATCAATTAGACCGATATAAAAAATGCGCACACAAAGTTACAATTGTCGCTGATGAAAAGTTTATCCCATCATTAATAAAAAATCCAGAAATAGAAAATATCGGTATTATTTCCGTCAATAGCAATATGAAACTAAGACATATTAAAGAGGCACCTGCGTTAACAATGTCTCCATATAATTACCTTGCCTATTGGACAATTACAGAGCTTAGATCATCATTGAGAGGCATTGACGGCTATACAAAAATGTCATCTGAAAAAGTAAAAAAAATGTTTTTAAGTCTTCTAAATGATGATGAGATCCGAAAAGTCACCATTCATAAAATCAAAGAACAATACGGTTTTGAGTTTTTAGAAAGAAAGCGTCTTATAGAAAAAGAACAATTTAGCCAGGCATTAGAATCAAGATTTAAAGGAATGCCACCAAAACAGGTAACACCTTTAAAATTGCTCCCTGCATACCTATTTAGAGATTTTTAGTCAGATTTTAAAAAATTATTCTTGATGGCCAAATAGTTATGCCTCAAACATAATGTTTTCAGCACTCCAGGAGAAGGCCTATCTGGATAGTACTCTTTCAATGATATATCTACGTCATAATCGTCCGATAAAAAAGGCGTACCGTTAATTTGGTCAATTTCTCCGTTTTGAATTTGGTACATTAATAGCGACATAGAATGAAGTAATCCTATTGTAATGTTCCCATTTTTATCCCTTTTTTCATCTCTGCCGTCCCATGCTCTACGAACCAACATTTTCATGCTCTTGTCAGTAGAAGCCAATACTACTCTTGCGGTTGGTCTGCCCCCAACTGCTCTTGTAATGGTTCTTCTATCAAATCCGCAATAATCACCATATCCAAGACCTGGACAATCTTTTTGTAATACAGAAAATATTTTTAAAGGCTTATTGGTCGAGATATGATTCATATTTGTTTCTGTATCTCTTTTTTTAGAGATATCACCAACACCAAACTGCGCACCTAAATAAATGGTATGAGTAAATTTCGCTGAGATTTCTTTTACAATATCTGCATATTGTGACCATGCAAAATTATTACTCAAATCCAAAATAATATACAAATTGCTTGTTGCAAAACCATCTTCTATTGCAGTAATTAGCGTATCGCTAGACTCTAAGAACCCAGAAAATGAGGAATTGACCCTAATTGCAATGCTGTCATAGTTATTTTTTTTAAGATCGAAAATATCTTGATGTATTGTCTTCTGCCTATTCCATGTTAACACCGGAATAATAAGTTCTTTATTTACTATCGTACTATAAAGATCAACAATCTCCTCTTCTGTTAAGGTTACCGATTTTTTTTCAGGAATTTCAGTTTGTTGCTTCCCAGAACCGTAAAGCTTTCTTTCTTCTTTACGTTTTTCTTTGGCTTCTTCAATTGCTTCTTTATTAATTACTTGGTCAACATTTTCTAAATCAAGAAAATGCCTAAAAAGAATAATTTCATCTTTCAAATACTTTTCAAAACGCTCAACTGAGTCAACATCTATTAGAGGTAGTATATTTGGAGTATCAATATCGTATACAATTGATGACATAAGATTTGTATACGTCAAAGCAGGAACATACAATGGTATTTCAACGCGAACTTCTTCTTCCTCTTCTATATAGCTTGTCGGGATGATTTCAAATGCATCTAATTCAAATTCACCACTTTGATAATAACTACCAACATTTTCATCTTCTATAACTACAATAACCGATGAATTTGTTAGATCTATAGTTAATGAAAACTGAAATCCATTGATTTCAAGATAATCGATATATGTTTTAGACTTCTTGTTTCCAATAAATTTTTCATCAAATAGAGATACAGTGCACACATACTCATCGCCATAGTATAGATCAATCCCTGTATAGCCGTTATTATAAAATTCTTCTTCTCTATAATTCAAATTTTTAACTCCAGCGATTCTAATCTATATTTCATGGCTAGCTTAGATACATTAAAATAATCTGCCATTTCCTCTACCAAAGTAGATTTTCCTTTTAGCTTCTCATATTCAACTTTCACATAATCTATTGGCATCAAAATTTGCGCGGCAAATCTATTCGCTTCCATTTCTTGATAATCCCATTCGTCATCACGATTAAATCCAATAGTCTCATCATTGAATCCTGTGGTATTGCTCCATGCCTCCAAAGGAGCCAAGTGTAGCATAAAGTGACCAAGTTCGTGAGCCAGAGTAAACCTTTTGCGAGTTTCCAGCTGATTAGCCATCCTATTTATCCATATTACAGGTTCACTATTTTTTATTGTGATACTGCCTAAAACTTTTATTTTCCTAAAATCTGGTTTTGAATCAATAGTAATATCTAGTTTTTTAATCAGTGCTTCTATATCAACGGGGGGTTTGAACGACATACCCGCCTTCTCCAGCAAGGCATGAAGTTCAGCTGCCGAAACTCTTTTATTTCTAAATCTTTCAAAGTTTTTCATACTATTCTTTTCCTATGGTTGCAGTTCAATATGATCTAGAGAAATGTCTAATTGCTTATCGCTTTTATCGCTTTTTATTTTGGCAATAATCCGCATTTCTGCATCTGAAATTTCTTTTTTGACATTTTTTGATATTTCCTCTTTATGCCTCTTGATATGCTCTTTCATCATTTCCTCTAGAGAATCAGACAATAGATCTTCTTTTATCCTTTTCATTAGTTTTTCGTCTGACTTTACAGTTTCCATCATATCTGACCAGTTTTCTGATAAAACCTGTTTTTTTTCTCTTCCCCACCATCGGCTAAGATATATTCCGACAGCAGTTATACCTACCGTACCAACAACAACTAAAAAAGTTACGAAAACCATGAATGTGTTCGCTACCGAAACTGGATCTGCCGAAGCTAGTTTGTTTTTGCCTGGCTCTACGGTTGGTAACATATCAAGATACTGTACAACAAAAATTACAATAGAGAGTACCATAAAGGCTTCTAAAATAAAATATATCAGTGATTTAATATATTTAGTTGATATTACAATTTTTCCATCATCCATTAACACATTCCCTGTTGCTTTTGCAAAATTAACTTCATTTTACTATTATACAGTTTAGCGAATGATAATATCTTGCTATAAATGTTATTTATTTTGAAATGAGAGAAATTTTAGTAAACTAAACAGGAAATACAAATAATTTAACTTTTTAGGCTCCGAAATGAGAGAGAAAGCAAGAAATGACTCGATATCCCGTTCCGAAAATATGTCTCGCATCCGATCCAAGAACACATCTATTGAACTACTCCTCGGAAAAGCGATGTGGACCCTTGGGTTACGATACCGCAAGCATGACAAAACAGTTTTTGGGACACCTGATTTTGTATTCAAAGGGAAAAAAGTGGCAGTTTTTTGCGACAGCGAGTTTTGGCATGGGAAATACCTTAGAGAAAAAAAATATATACCGAAGACTAATGCTGACTACTGGATCCCCAAACTTGAACGGAATATAGAGAGGGATAAGCGAGTCAATACAGAACTTCAATCAGCAGGATGGAGAGTAGTAAGATTCTGGGAAAAAGATATTCGGGCACACCCGGAAGAATGTGCCCAAAAAGTATTTGATATTATCCAGTCGATCAAATAAAATCTTCAGCCGTTAGAATTTTATTTTTGCAAAACACTTCTCTGATAGTCGGCTGATTTTCAGGTATTGGATTTTTTTGGGCAAGTCTGATCAACTGAGAAGCACTTATTGCCGAGGCCCCGACACCAGTTGCCTCTGAAAGCTGCCTCAGTTTCGAGGCGATATTTCCCTTAAAACCTCCGGCGACATAGGAACAAAACTCCAGCTCCAAAGGACGCCCTTCCGCTAAGTCCATATAATTTGCGATGTAGTTATCTTTCATTTTGTACCAATCGGCAGAGCCCAGATCATATTTGGGTGATGCCTTGGCATCGATGATTGCACAGTGTATTCCATCAGAAGCGACTGCGAAAACATCTGAATAGCCCCCAACACTGCTATAGTTTTTTTTCTGCCCTGTTTCAACAGCATCGAAATACAGGACATCCCTGAAAATTGTGGTTACCGCCTTTTCGAATTCTAGTGCCATACGAGGATCTCCGCTTCTTGAGAGCTCGATGAAACGCTCTTCGAACATAGAATAGCTTCTAGAAAGCAGGCGGGAAGCCGTATCCCTAATAAATTGTCTATCAAAGCCGTAGCTTTCAACCATTTTATCAATAAATTCATCGTCAACTTCGGTGACCAGCCTTGTACCGCAGTAGCTGGCAAAATGACCTGCAATTATATTTTTTTCCAATTCGCTTCTTGATGTATATTGAGTTTTTGTAAGCTGACGTAAATCTTTTCTATTCCATGCGCCAAATGTGCGCTGAAACCATTCTTCTGTACCATTCATCGAGATGAACTTGTTTTCGTTTTTAAGAGCTTTTTTAATTTCCGGAATCAATTCTTCATTCAGATAAGCCTGTTCTATTCGTCCATTTTTTTCGGTATAGATAAAACAGAATGACTGAAGTACATTTTTAAATGTATTTGCAATATCAAAAATATTTTGAAGACTGCTTCCTCTGGGAGTATAAAGATCTTCTGATGTGCTATCGATAATATTTTCAAACTCTTCGCCGCTTCGGAGCAGTAGGATTTTTTCTTTGCATAGAGCATAGCAACTATTATTATGCCCATAAATTACAGGAATAGCAATTTCCTTATTAGTCAAATAGCCGATATCCGGATCCATAAGAAGCTTGAGAAGAAAAAGATAAGGCTTGATTTTGAGGCTGGGATTAATTCTCACCTGTGCACCCATGCTATAAACACTCGGATATTGGTATTTTAATATCATTGTCTGCAATATGGGCAAAGGCGGTTTGCCTGATACAATATCTTCTCCTGCCAGAGTAAACCATAGCGACCTGTCCGGACGATAAAAAATTAGTCCTAATCCTTCTAGCTGGGACAAATAAGTTCTCATTCCGCCTGGATTCGGGTGATACTGTTCGCCTGCTTTTTTTAATCCGGAAGATTCCATGGCTTTTGTCATAATATTTTGTAGTTCAATATTTCCGGAAACAATTGTTTCCGAAGAGGTTTGCACTTTTACTATACTGAGCATATTCGCAATAGCCCATGACGGTATACGGCGCTTATTTCTTGGCCACATCCATATACGGCGATATTTTGGGTCATGCGTGACTAATGACATTTTCCCTCCTCTGCTCCAGCGAGAATACCAAAAAGAACTTCAAAGTCATTTTTTTCTGACTTTAAATATTGCTTTGGCATTCCAAGGTTTCTTGTAGCCTTTAGGGGACCGCCCATATAAATTTTGCCATCAAATTCTTTTGTTTTCTTCAAAAGTGAGTTCTTCAGATCATTGGCGAAAAATGGCCTTGCCATACGGCTGACAACATACTCTACATACGAGATTGAATACAGTCTATTCCCACGCATATAGTCAAACCATGGGATTCCATGCTTGTCAAAAAAAAGACGTTTTTTGATATAGCCATCTATCTGTGCGGCTATAGTATTCATCTGTACGAACTTATTCCAATCTTCTTCGATATCCGTCGGGAGGTCAAGACTTACTGAAATATAAAAATCTGAATCGATGATGAGATCACTAATTTTATGCTGTTCAACCAAAAGCCATCTTGCAATCTTTTTTGAGCCTTTTATATCTGCTCTACAGAATGGTTCCTGATCGTCTATCAACTTAATATCCTGTCCGTTATCAATTTCAAGTTTACCTTCCATAATCTCAAAATCAAGTTTAATGTCAATGTCAAATTCACGTTTTGCAAAAAGAGAAAAAGCAATTTCTGCGAGTTTTCCGCTGATTGTGTCCGCGAGTTTGTCAGACTCGGATTTCCGGACATCTTCAGATCCGAAATCTCTGGAACTTTTTCCTGCATCCCAAAATTTTTTTGCAAACTCTATTGCTGCATCAATATGATTTTTACTCAGAACAATATTTTTATTCATCTTCCTCCCCCACTACAACTGTTTTCACATATTATCCATAAAAAGCCCTTAGAATTCTCTCCATTTTTTTATATTTGCATTTTGGCAGCAAAAGAGGTATAATTGCAGCATAAATGCTGCTTGGAGTATCTGGATGCCTGAACGAGACGAATGGGAAGAGTTATCAAAAAACATTATTAAAGCAGAATTGGCGCGAAAAGGTATTGACTATTCAAGACTATCTATACTTTTAGACAGAATTGGAATTCATGTTGAACCGTCTAATCTCAATTCAAAAATTAACCGCGGCAAATTCGGTTTTCCATTTTTTCTACAATGCATGCAGGCAATCGGTACTGACACAGTAAACATTAAGAATGGAGAACAAAATGGGCACTAAAACAGTTTTCAGACTCGGCGAACTTTTCTGCGGACCCGGGGGTATCGCTCTGGGGGCGAAGAAAGCACGCATAAAAAAGGATGATAGCGAATACTGTTTCAAGGGAATTTGGGCGAATGACTATCATGAAGAGACATGCTCAACCTACCAGCACAATTTTCCAGAGACAAAAGTAATATGCGAGGATGTCCGCAAACTCAAAATTGAAACTTTGGAGCCGATTGATGCTTTTGCCTATGGCTTTCCATGCAACGACTTTAGCAATGTAGGCGAAAAAAAGGGATTTGACGGCGAATTCGGTCCTCTCTACTCCTACGGTGTCCAAGTTTTAAATAAATTTAATCCAAAAGTTTTTATGGCGGAAAACGTAGGCGGATTAGCGAGTGCCAACGAAGGGAAGGCCTTCATTAGAATTCTTCGTGATTTAGAAAAGGCAGGGAAACATGGATACAAGCTATCTGTACACAAATACAAATTTGAAGAATATGGCATACCTCAAACAAGACACCGTATAATTATAATAGGCTTCAGAAAAGACCTTGATCTGGAATTTAAAATACCTGCGCCTACACATACTCAGAAAAAGTATACTTCAGCCAAGTATGCTTTGATGTCTCCTCCAATTCCAAATGATGCCCATAATAATGAGCTTACCAACCAGTCATCAACTGTTGTAGAGCGCCTGAAGCTGATTAAACCGGGGCAAAATATTTGGCAAACAGATCTTCCTGAGCATTTGCAACTAAAAGTAAAAGGTGCAAAGCTGAGCCAAATATATAAAAGGCTTCATCCTGATGAACCGTCATATACAATCACCGGAAGCGGGGGTGGAGGAACCCATGTGTATCACTGGGAAGAACCTCGCGCATTAACAAACCGTGAAAGAGCACGAATCCAGACATTCCCAGACAATCACATTTTTATAGGGAAAAAGGAAAGTGTCAGACGCCAAATAGGTATGGCTGTTTCGCCAAAAATGGCAGAAATACTCTTTGAGTCAATTCTTAAAACTTTTGCCGGAATTAACTATGATTCTATAGATGCCAATTTGAATTTTTCGTTGAATTTGAATGAAAAACAAATGAACAAAAATGTTGTTTCTGAATTGGCCAATTAATACAGCATAAAGCACACTAAAAGTTTCTCTTTCCGGGAACTTTGAATAGTTGATATTTGTAAAGAGATATCAATAGTTTTAGGAAAATCATCTAATGAAATACACGCATCTTTCAATACAAGACTTTGATGCTTTCAAGTTTTTAAACGAAGTTTTTGAAAACAAGTCCCGTCCTATTCAATTAAAACAAGGTACTTTTACTACGGGTTTCAGATGCATACTCGGCATTCTTAATCACCGTACTGTAGCGTTCGGATGTTGGCTCAGGTAGTGTCATAAAAGTTCTGTAAATTCAAAAATCAGCTATTGTTTTATAAAAAAGGAAACGATAGATGAAAATAGAATACGATAAGATAGAATTTGATATGAATGAGTTTGCACCTTTGCTGCTTCAAGACAAGCAAGAGGGATTCAGACGTATAGGAGAGATGTTTCTCAATGCAGTATTGGAGAAGGAATTTTCTGCCTTCATTGGCGCAGAGAAGAACCAAAGGAATAATGACCGTACAGATTATAGAAACGGATCCAAAGAAAGACGATTAAAGACGACACTGGGTGAACTCAATCTTTTAAGACCCTATGCCAGAAACTCTAAATTTGAAACAAAATTGCTTGAGAATTATTCAAGAATAGATAAAGCATTGGCATCTATTGTCGTAGAGAGTTATCTTAAAGGAGTATCCACCAGAAAAGTAGAATCCATTGTAGGAGAGCTTGGTATCGAGCTGAGTCACGAAACAGTAAGCAGGCTCAGCCATGAACTCGATGAGATCGTCACAGCTTTTAAATGTTCGGATATCGAAGCCTATTATCCCTATTTGTATATTGATGCAACCTATCTGAAAGTGTTTGACGGGATACGGTTTGTCTCCAAAGCAGTGATGATCGCTGTAGGAGTCAATGCATACGGTATGAGGGAAATACTCGATATTGCACCCATGGAAAGTGAAGCTGTTTCAACGTATACAGATTTCTTTGATAGTTTAAAAGAAAGAGGCTTGGAAAAAGTGGATTTGATTATCTCTGATGGTCATAAGGGGATAAAGAAAGCCGCCAGTGAAAGTTTCGTAGGCTCAAGCTGGCAGTTTTGTACGGTACACCTTAAGCGTAACCTGATGAAAATTGTACCCAAAAAAGATTTGGAAGAAGTTTTAGAGTATCTGAATGATGTTTTATCTTGTGAAACATTTGATCAGGCAACCTCTATTGCCAATGGAATGATCGCCACCTACGAAGATACACATCCCAGACTGACTCAATTCCTGATGGACAACCTGTATGAAGCCTGTATGTTTATGACTTTCCCTAAAACACACAGACGCAAGATCCATTCAACAAACATGCTTGAAAGATTTAACAAGGAGATAAAAAGACGAACCAAAGTGATCGGCGCATTCCCTAATGACGGCTCGGTATTGAGACTTTTAGTACCTTTGGCTATTGAAACAAATGCAAAATGGCTTACCAGAAAATATGTTAACTGGGATAATTTGGTACAATTACAAAAAGCTGAGGATGAAATTACAGAAATATTCTGACGCTATCCCTGTTGCCATGAGCAATCCTTTTTATTTGTTGTAACAGGACAAAAAACCTTATAAAACAGAGCCACTTGCAAATTCAACATCCAAGAAACCCATTTGCAATGGGCTGTAAGCTCTTGGATGAAAAAAGTTCATGATCAGGCTGTTTTACGAAGAGATAACACTAAAAACTAACTAAATTGCTGTTTTCACGGCGTACTTTATGGTTCAATTTTTATAAAAGGTGCTTTGTATCTGATTGTTGAGATAAAGTTACGTCAGAAGCTTCAATGATTGCGTAATACAGACTGACAAGACAGCAAAGGCAAACACTGATGCAACTTTTTGTGCTCCCTTGTAATAGATCTTGCTGCATCCGTAGCTGTCTTTTAGATAGGCATTGACCCTTTCCACACTACTTCTCTGGTTATAGTGAAGATCCTCGGAGTCATTATAGAGGTTCAGTGAACCCAATATCTTCTTTTCACTTTTGTCTAAAGCGATCTGTGCTTTGAGTTTTTTTGAGTTCTTTGGATTGATATCGATAATGGGTCTGTGATTATGGAGCCTGGAGTAATCTTTGATAATACGGTAATCATACGCTGCATCAGCCAGGTCATAGAGATAGTTCACTTTTTGGCTGCTCTGTAGAATGAGAGGGAGTGCCAATGAACTGTCATGTACGGATGCAGAGGAGTAGAGTGCCGTGATAGGAATATCACCGTCTACTACCGAGAGATGCAGTTTTCCTCCTGTCCACCTGTGCCTGTTTCCTTTGGAGTTCTGTTTGATACTGGTATCACACTCTGTTTTGATAAGAGACAGCATCTCTTCAACATCACCCATCTGCTCCTGCTGTTGTAGAATGGATGGTTTTTTAGGAGGACCTTCTTCACCTTTTCTTGGACACCCCTGTCTACGTTTGGGTTTGACCTCTTTCTTTTGTTTT
>JACXUD010000361.1 GCA_014764025.1 Campylobacterota bacterium
ATCGCCGTAGCTTTAGCTATGGCTCTTCGCGTCGCCTTGACTTAAGCAAAAATCTCCTAAAGCTAAAACCGCGTAGAGTTTTTAGAGGTGCCCATAAATCAATCAAAAACATTAGGACAAACATGAGAATCATACTACTTGGAGCTCCGGGTGCAGGTAAGGGCACGCAGGCTCAATTTCTTACAAAAAAATATAATATTCCGCAAATCTCTACGGGTGATATGCTTCGTGCAGCGATCAAAGCAGGCACAGAGATGGGCAAAATGGCCAAAGCGGCTATGGATGCAGGCCAACTTGTAACGGATGAGATCATCATCGGACTTGTGAAAGATAGAATTGCAGAAGATGACTGTAAAAACGGTTATCTCTTAGACGGTTTTCCGCGTACGCTTCCGCAAGCCGACGCGGTTACCAATGCAGGTATCGCAATCGATGCGGTCATCGAGATAGATGTTCCGGATTCTGAGATCGTTAAACGTATGTCGGGACGCCGTGCACACCTTGCAAGCGGGCGAACATACCACGTTCTCTTTAATCCGCCGAAAGTGGAGGGCAAAGACGACGTAACGGGAGAAGATCTCGTTCAGCGTGATGATGACAAAGAGGAGGTTGTACTTGACCGACTAAAGGTCTATCATAACCTTACTCAGCCGCTTATCGGCTACTACAAAGAGCAAGCGGCTAAAAATCCTTCAATTAAATATATCACGGTTGACGGAACTGCGCATATAGACGAAGTCGAAGCGGCTATCGTTGCAAAACTAGGCTAAAGAGCCTAACTTCGGAATTTCTATTCCGAAGTCTTTTCTTCTTCATTATTAATCATTTAAATTGGCATGTGAAAAAGTGGGATAAAGCCCATGAGATAGGGCTTTTTGTAATTAAAGTTTAGACTCTATGAAGCTTTGCATCTCGGTCACGATCTCTTCGATCGCTCCTTCTCCCGAGATTACATGTAAAAGATTTTTATTTTTATAGAAGTTTTGAATATCTGCTAATGGCTCCGTATAGACCTTCATACGGTTGTTAAAGACCTCCGTATTATCGTCTGCACCGCGGGAGCGGCCTAGGACTCTATCGCGCGCCGTT
>JACXUD010000362.1 GCA_014764025.1 Campylobacterota bacterium
GCCCACAAACGACCTAGATATCCCGACCATCAATATCTTAGAGGAGCAGCTCACCAACTTCAGCGGGGCGGTCATCATCGTCAGCCACGACCGCTACTTCGTCGATAAGATCGCCAAGAAGCTCTACATATTCAAGAGCGGCGGCATCATAGAAGAGTCGCACCAAGCCTATAGCGAGTACCTCGAGCTTGAAAAAGAGCTTGGAATATTGGACGAGATGGAAAAGGAGGCGACACAAAAACCATCGGCATGTGAATCCGAGCGTATAAAACCGCGAGATCAGCTCATCAAGCTTAGCTACAAAGAGAAGATCGCCCTAGAGAAACTACCGCATGAAATAGATCAGCTCGAAGATGCCCTAGCCAAAAAACGAAAGTGCCTTGCAGACCCGAAATGTTACGAAGAGATCGGTATCACCGCACTCGCCAAAGAGCTAGAGGATCTTGAAGCTCTTTATGAGACAAAAGTCGAAGAGCTTTTAACACTTGAAGAGAAGGTCGAACTTATCAATTCTCAAATATAGCATTTTTAACATGTTAAATAAAATTTTTGTGCTACAACGTTTGAAGCTGCATTAAGGAGAAGCTCCATGTTTGATCTGCTTAATAAACATCTAGAATCTATCGTGGATGACAAAGAGAAGATATTAGATAGGTGGATAGGGTGCGATATCGTACAAGAGCGCCTCAAGCTGCACAACTTCGACCAGACCTTTTACCGCGAAAAATTCGCGGCTAAAGTCTTTGATTATGCGATGGGTGTGTCGTCTCATCCAAAAACAGGCTCGGCGATTGCCCCGTTATCGGGGTCATGCTTCTGCTCTTCAAAAAAAGAGCATCCCGCTCTCAGACGTCTTTATCATCTGTGTCCATTTTAAAAACGCTCTGCTCTACTACGCTTTAGAGTGCAAGATACTGACGGCCGAGATGCTCAAAGAGATCGCCTCTTTGGTAGATTTCAACTTTGAAGGGGTCATTACGCAGTATGTAGGGCTCTACTACAACGACTATTCACTCACCCCGGCACAGCAAAAAGAGCTCAAGATCACACATAACCCAAATCGCTCTTTGGATCAAAAGTATCAGAT
>JACXUD010000363.1 GCA_014764025.1 Campylobacterota bacterium
AACCGATCCCATCCTTTGCATGCTAAAGGGCAGCGCAGGGTGTGCTAGGCTTGCTTCGTCAAGCTTTGATGATGAGCCGCAGACAAGATAGACGGTACCGCTGTGCGGTTTTTTTGCATCAGGTTTTGTGTAGCAGCCCTTTGAATCCTGCATAATATGTTCAGAGGCGATGAATGTATCACTCTCGCCGTAATGTCCGCTTATAAGTTTAGAGCGTTCGTAATCGTGCGAGTGGCCGTTCATGACTAAATCGACGCCAAACTCATCAAAAATCGGTACAAAGTGCTCGCGCATCGCTTTGAGTTTTCCGTTGCTGTCGTGTTCGTTGTCCGAGTGGTGTCCGCCGTCGCTGTATGGAGGAGTATGGAAGATGACGATCGTCCAGGGTTTCGTATTCTTGGCAAGGTCTTCTCTGAGCCAATTTGCCATATCCCCTTGTGAAGAGAGGTCAACCGTCTCGCTGTCCATAAAGACAAAGTGCGCATTGCCGTTATCCACGGCGAAATACTCCTTGTGACGGCTCGCTACACCGCCGCTTTGACCATCTTTTGGCGAATCAAATATGTCGTAGTATGCCCAGCGCCTCGCATCGTGATTGCCGATGACCGTCCAAGGTACGAAGCGTTTGACGAGCTCGTGATAGGGGGTGAAGAGCCCTTGGTTATACTGTTTTTGCGTACCGCTTCTGTAGGCGTTGTCGCCTAGAAGTATCCACATAGAGAGGCTACCGAGGTCATGATCTATACGATTGAGAAACTGCTCATAGACTTTGGTTTGACTCTCTCCGGGCTGACCGCTATCACCGATCACCCATACTTTTTGCACATCGGCATGTGAACACAGAGTGGTAAAGCTGCGCTCTTCATTATCGATCTTCATGCTTTGCGAATCGACGCTATAGAAGTACTTTGTACACTCGGATAGGCCTGAGATGGTGATTGAGTGCTTCTTCGTCAGTTCGCTCTGCGCAAGGGTATGGTTAAGCGTATCGGCAAAAAAGCCGTAGTGAAGCGTGGAGGCTTCAGGATCCGGTGTCTGCCACTTAATAGTGATAGAGTTTTGTGTGGCGACGACAGCGTAGGGCTC
>JACXUD010000364.1 GCA_014764025.1 Campylobacterota bacterium
CCGTCCCTGCTTGAGCCAAGGGCATGTGAAGCGTCGTCTATCAGTAAAAGGCCGTGTTTGCGTGCAATTGATTCTATCGTCTGCATCTCTACGGGCTTGCCGCCAAAATCCACCACAACAATTGCCTTCGTTTTGGTTGTAATGAGTGCTTCAATTTGGCTCTCGTCTATGTTGCCGTCCAGCTTCACGTCGCACCAGAGTGGCTTTGCACCGAGTGTGACGAACATATTGCTTGTGGCGACAAAGCTGATGGGGGTGGTGATGATCTCATCGCCCTCGCCTATTTCACATGCCGCATAGAGTGCGAGCAGTGCAGAGGTCGCGGAGTTCATCGCTATAACGTGCTTTACCCCGATATGCTCGGCAAGAGCATTCTCAAACTCGGCTACTTTTGCGCCTTGGGTGAGGTGCGAGCTTTGCAGAACCTCTACGACGGCGTCGATGTCGTCTTGCTCGATAAGCTGGGTAGAGTAGGGGATCATCTAGTGCTCTTCGCTTTGCGTCTGCGCAATTTTTGCTAACAATTCGGCATGTGAAAGCCAGATAGTGTTATCGCGCGAGTTGTATTCAAAACCGCTTTGAACATAGTTTCCAACTTCACCGATGGCGTTTTTGGTGTAATCGATCGGCTCTGCAAAAGTGATGCTTGGTTTGATGACGAAGTGATCGTTAAACTCTAGTGTCAGGTGTGAATCATCCAGCGGGCACATCACCTCGTGCAGCTTCTCGCCGGGGCGGATCCCGATGATCTCTTGTTTTAGGTTTGGTGCGATCGCTTTTGCCATCTCGGTCATCTTCATGGACGGAATTTTAGGAACGAATATCTCGCCCCCTTGCATACGCTCGAAGTTTTTGAGAACAAAATTGACTCCCTCGCTAAGAGTGATCCAAAAGCGCGTCATGTTGGGCTCGGTGATGGGCAGGCTTGTCGCACCTTCGGCGATGAGGCGCTGAAAATAGGGGATGACGCTTCCGCGCGAGCCAAGGACGTTGCCGTATCGCACAACGCTAAAACGAATGGCGTGACCGCCCGTGAGGTTGTTTGCAGCGACAAAGAGTTTGTCCGAGACCAGCTTGCT
>JACXUD010000098.1 GCA_014764025.1 Campylobacterota bacterium
GATACGGCTCTTAAAACGGCAAATGCGGGTTATTTGACTCGTAAACTTGTTGACGTTGCACAAAATGTGAAAATCGTTGAACACGATTGTCATACGCATGAGGGGATTGAGATTACGGATATTTCCGAGCAAAATACGCTTATCGAATCGCTTCAAGAGCGTCTAACGGGTCGTGTGCTTGCTGATGACGTTATTGATCCGATTAGTAATGAAATCCTATTTTCAGAGGGGACGTTGATTGATGAGGAGAAAGCAAGAATTATCTCCGAAGCAGGTATTAAATCTGCTTATATCAGAACGCCGACTACATGTAAGAGCGAAGGCGGAATTTGTGCTCTTTGTTACGGTGTAAACCTCGCAACGGGTAAATTGGTTCGTAAGGGTGAAGCGGTCGGTATCATTGCCGCTCAATCGATCGGTGAGCCTGGTACTCAGCTGACACTTCGTACATTCCACGTCGGTGGAACGGCAAGTTCAACGGCGCAAGAGAGACAGGTTGTCGCAGATAAAGAGGGTTTCATTCGTTATTACAACTTAAAAACTTACGCTTCTAAAGAGGGTAAAAATATCGTTGCAAATAGACGTAATGCCGCTGTTCTTTTAGTTGAGCCAAAAATTAAAGCACCCGTTGACGGTAAGTTAGAGATTCAGATTATTCACGATGAAGTTCTTATCAGCGTTATCGGCTCTGCCGGTACTACTCGTTATACACTTCGTAAAAATGAGGTTGCAAAACCTAACGAGCTTGCGGGTGTTAGCGGACAGATCGAGGGGAAATACTACTTCCCGTATGAGAGCGGATCATCAGTAAAAGCAGGTGAATCGATCGTTGAGACGATTAAAGACGGGTGGAACGTACCTAGCCGTATCCCATATGCATCTGAATTGCTTGTAAATGACGGTGCACCTGTGACACAAAAGATTTATGCTAAAGAGAAGGGTGTCGTTAAATACTTTATTCTTAAGGGCGATTATCTAGAGAGATTCGAAGGACTAGCAGCAGGATACCAAGTAAAAGAGAAGGGTGTCTTCGCAACGGTTGCCGATGAGAATAACCGTGAAGCAGTTCGTCACTATATCGCACGCGGGTCTGTAATCGTTTCGGCTGACAATAGTGATGTTGAACCTAAAACACTCATCGCTAAGCCGGCATCGGACGAATCTGTAGTAATTGCTGAATGGGATCCATACTCTAATCCCGTAATTTCTGAAGCAAACGGTGTCGTTCGCTACGAAGATATCATTGTAGGCACAACTGCTAGCGAGCAGTTAGATGAGCTTACGGGTAAAACACGTTTGATGATCAATGACCATATTCCGGCAGAGTATAAACCGACTATCGTATTGGCAACGGAAGACGGCGAGCTTTTACGCTACTCGATCTCTGCGAAATCTTCGATCTTCGTAAATGACGGTCAGAGTGTGAAAATTGCCGACATTTTGGCAAAAACACCAAAAGCACTTCAAAAATCAAGCGATATCACCGGTGGTCTTCCGCGTGTATCCGAGTTGTTTGAAGGTCGTCGCCCGAAAGTAAATGCGCTTATCTCTGAAGTTGACGGTATCGTTAGCTTCGGTAAAGCACTTCGCGGTAAACAGAGAATTATCGTAACTCCTGATATCGGTGATTCAAAAGAGTATTTTGTCGATAAGTCACAAAGTGCGGTTGTAAACAACGGCGACTATGTACACGCCGGTGAGCGCTTGACGACAGGTGTTATCTCTTCACATGAGTTGCTACGTATCATGGGTGTAAAAGCGCTCTACAGCTACCTTGTAAGTGAAGTTCAACAAGTTTACCGTTCACAAGGGGTAAATATTGCGGATAAACACATTGAGGTAATATTTACGCAGATGTTACGTCAGATCAAAATCATCAAATCAGGCGATACGAAGTTTATTGAAGGTGATCTAGTCTCTAAAAACGTATTTGCGACTGAAAACGAAAAAATCGTTAAACTCGGCGGACGTCCGGCAATTGCAGAGCCGTTCCTTGTAGGTATTACACGTGCTGCTGTTTCAGCCGATAGTATTATCTCTGCCGCATCGTTCCAAGATACGACGAAAGTCTTAACTGAAGCGGCAGTTTCTGCAAAAATTGACGACTTGAACGACCTTAAAGAGAACGTTATCATCGGACGTATTATCCCGGTGGGTACGGGTATCTATAAAGATCAAAAAGTAATTTTCGAAAACTCCTAATCTACATAATGGCATGTGAATATTCACATGCCAAATCTCTCTAATAAATTAATTCACACTTAAAATAAGCTTGCTTTAAATACTTTTTTTATACAATTGCGCGTTTATAATTCTCAGAAATTTGAGAGTTAGATTCTACTGGAAATAAACAATGAAAGGAATTGTATGCCAACAATCAATCAATTGATTCGTAAAGAGCGCCAAAAAGTGACTAAAAAATCTAAGTCTCCTGCGCTTGTAAGCTGTCCGCAACGCCGTGGTGTTTGTACACGTGTTTACACAACTACACCTAAAAAGCCTAACTCGGCTCTCAGAAAAGTTGCAAAAGTTCGTTTAACTTCAGGTTTTGAAGTTATTTCATATATCGGTGGTGAGGGTCACAACCTTCAAGAACACTCTATCGTTCTTGTTCGCGGTGGTCGTACAAAAGACCTACCGGGGGTTAAATACCATATCGTTCGTGGTGCACTCGATACAGCTGGTGTTAAAGATCGTAAAGTCGGACGTTCTAAATACGGAACTAAAAAAGCTAAGGCTAAAAAATAGTTATTAGCATACAGAGATAGCAATATCTTTGAGTAAATTTACAAAATTGAAGAAGGAAATAATATGAGAAGAAGAAGAGCTCCGGTTCGTGAAATCATGCCTGACCCAGTATATGGAAGCAAGGTATTAACTAAGTTTATTAACAAAATCATGTACGATGGTAAAAAATCTACAGCAGAAAAAATCATCTATAGTTCACTTGACTTAATTGCTTCAAGAGGTGAAAAGAGCGGAATCGATACTTTCAACGAAGCTATCGACAACATTAAACCTGTAATCGAAGTAAAAAGTCGTCGTGTTGGTGGGGCTACTTATCAAGTTCCAGTAGAAGTTCGCCCGGTTCGTCAGCTATCTCTTGCAATCCGCTGGATCGTAGATGCTGCACGTAAAAGAAATGAAAGAACTATGGCTGAGAGATTGGCAAATGAACTTATGGACGCTGCATCACAAAAAGGTATGGCATTCAAGAAAAAAGAAGACACTTATAAAATGGCAGAGGCTAATAAAGCGTTTGCACATTATCGTTGGTAATATTTAAGTTATCTTAGTTAACTAAAATTAGACTCAATTTTACTCCTCGTCCTGAGGAGTAGATTTTACGCAAAAATAAGGTTATAAGAAACATGGCTAGATCACATAAACTAGAAGATGTAAGAAATATTGGTATTGCTGCACACATCGATGCAGGAAAAACAACAACTACTGAGCGTATTCTTTTCTATACAGGTGTTGAGCACAAAATCGGTGAGGTTCACGACGGTGCTGCTACAATGGACTGGATGGAGCAAGAGAAAGAGAGAGGTATTACGATCACCTCTGCTGCTACTACTTGTGAATGGGCCGGTAAACAAATAAACATTATCGACACTCCGGGCCACGTTGACTTCACTATTGAAGTTGAGCGTTCTATGCGTGTACTTGACGGTGCAGTATCTGTATTCTGTGCAGTTGGTGGGGTTCAACCGCAATCTGAAACAGTATGGAGACAAAGAAACCGCTACGGCGTTCCATCTATCGTTTTCGTTAACAAAATGGATAGAACGGGTGCAGATTTTTACCAAGTTGAGACACAAATTCGTGAGCGTCTTAAGGGTAATCCGGTGCCAATCCAACTTCCGATCGGTGCAGAAGATACATTCGAGGGTGTTGTTGACCTAGTACAAATGAAAGAGATCGTTTGGGATAAAGAGGCTGCAATGGGTTCTGCATACAGCGTTCAAGAGATCCGCGAAAGTATGATGGATAAAGCTGAAGAGTATCGTGAAAAGATGATCGATGCTATCTCTGCCGTTGACGGTAACGAAGAGATCATGGAGAAATTCCTTGAAGGCGAAGAGATTAGCAATGAAGAGATCATGGCTGCTATCAAGCGTGCTACAATCGCAATGCACATCGTTCCTATGACAGCAGGTACTGCATTTAAGAATAAAGGTGTTCAAACACTTCTTGATGCTGTTGTTGCTTACCTTCCGGCTCCGACTGAAGTTGCTGACATCCGTGGTACTATGATGGATGATGAAAAGCAAGAGGTTATCGTTAAATCTACAGATAACGGCCCATTCGCTGCGTTAGCATTTAAAATTATGACTGACCCGTTCGTTGGACAACTTACATTTATCCGTGTTTATCGTGGTGTACTTGAAGCAGGTTCATATGCTATCAACTCTACAAAAGGGAAAAAAGAGCGTGTTGGCCGTATCATGAAGATGCACGCTATCAAACGCGAAGAGATCAAAGAGATCTACGCTGGCGAGATCGGTGCGGTTGTAGGTCTTAAAGACACGACAACGGGTGATACACTCTGTTCAGAAGCTGATAAAGTTATTCTAGAGCGTATGCACTTCCCAGAACCGGTTATCTCAGTTGCGGTTGAGCCAAAAACAAAAGCTGACCAAGAGAAAATGGGTATCGCTCTAAGCAAACTTGCTGCGGAGGATCCATCATTCCGTGTTAAGACTGACGAAGAGACAGGACAAACAATTATCTCTGGTATGGGTGAGCTTCACCTTGAGATCATCGTTGACCGTATGAAACGTGAGTTTAAAGTAGAAGCTGAAGTCGGTGCACCGCAGGTTTCTTACCGTGAGACTATTCGCTCATCTGTTAACCAAGAGTACAAATACGCAAAACAATCTGGTGGACGTGGACAGTACGGTCACGTATATATCAAGATCGATCCGGTTGAAGCTGGTACAGGTTTCAAATTCGTTAACGAGATCAAAGGTGGGGTTATTCCAAAAGAGTATATTCCTGCAGTTGAAAAAGGTTGTGCGGAAGCGATCCAAAGAGGTGTACTTGCAGGTTATCCGATCGAAGATATCCAAATCACACTTTATGATGGTTCATACCATGATGTCGACTCATCTGAGATGGCATTTAAACTTGCTGCATCTATGGCGTTTAAAGAGGGAGCTAAAAAAGCAAACCCTGCAATTCTAGAGCCAATGATGAAAGTTGAAGTTGAAGTTCCTGAAAACTTCATGGGTGACGTTATCGGTGACCTTAACCGTCGTCGTGGTCAAGTAAACAATATGGGTGACAGAAGCGGAAACAAAATCGTTGATGCTTACGTTCCACTCTCTGAGATGTTTGGTTACTCAACTGACCTTCGTTCAGCTACTCAAGGACGTGCTACTTACTCTATGGAGTTCCACCACTATGAAGAGGTTCCAAGAAACGTTGCTGAAGAGATCATCAAAAAGAGAAACGGCTAAGCCGTTTCATCCTTTCAAAGCTAAGCTTTCCGCTTAGCTTTTACTCCCCTTTCTTTCTTAATTTCAATATAAATCCGACAATAGCTCTAAATATCCCGACAACTACATAGACAATGCTCGTAAAGAGAAGCGGGTGCAGGTAGTCACCGCTTAGTTGAAGCTGTTCTATGCGCGTTGAAGGTGAGCTGAGCAAGTCAGGGTGCTGTATAAGTGCTAACACGACTAAAATACCGACGAAGTAGATGATTTCTGTTTTTATTCTCTTTATCATGGCGCTATTTTACCGATAATAGTTTGATATAATTTCTAAAATATCAAATTATAGGTAATTTTTATGATAAAACTTCTTTTTTTAATCTTCCCTATTCTCTTGACGGCACAAAATCCAAATGTATATGCGGCTTTAGGCGATGCAATCTATGATAATGCACCAAAGATAGAGACCTTATCGCATTTCAAAGATTTTGAATCCTATAGAGAGGAGATGCAGGAGTATTGTGACGAAGTTGAAAAAACAAAAAAGCTAGGCTACTCGATAGAAGAGGGTATAACCAAGGATAGAAAGGCATACCTTTCGAAGCTAAGAGCTTTATCCAAGAAAAATGAACTCTACATGCGACTTGCAGGGGAGATGTTTCACAATTCAATGCAGGAGTCCAAAAGTGATCTCTTTTTAACATTGGTTAATCTTGAGGTAGTCGATAACAGAAAA
The DNA here is from genome assembly GCA_014764025.1 of Campylobacterota bacterium. Taxonomy (GTDB): domain Bacteria; phylum Campylobacterota; class Campylobacteria; order Campylobacterales; family Sulfurimonadaceae; genus JACXUD01. Next base: position 6,175 of record JACXUD010000098.1, read on the forward strand.
TATAAGAATGAGATTCTTTCATACTACTATTCACATAATCAAGAGATATATGCATCACCTATCATAGACCAGTTCTTACAAGAGGAAGAGGAGGAGCGTCTTGAACGTGAGAAGAGATTGAAAAATAGACCATCAAAAGAGGATATAGAAAAAGAGAAGATACGTCGCATAAGAGAGCGTGACCGTTTAGAGAAGGAGGCGCTCAAAAAAAGCCTTGAAGAGGAGAGCAAGAGAAAAAAAGAGGAGATACTCAATATGCAGCAAAAAGAGCTCTCTTATTGATTTTCAGAGCTCCAAATATACTCTTCATGAAGGTTCGGTCTGCCTTGAAGCGTCAAGTAGGGTGTGTAGTGTGATTTATAGGCCAAACTTTGACACTCTTTGACATAGTATCCAAGATATATCCAAGAGAGGTTTCGCTCTTTTGCAAAGATAACCTGATTGTAAAGAGAGAGCTTACCGAGGTTATAGTTTCTATAATCAGGATCGTAGTAAAAGTAGATGGATGAGATACCGCTCTCTAAAATATCGATAAGATCTACTGCGATGAGACGATCGTCATCGAAGTATAGGATCTCATATCCGAAATCATTATATCCGCTTACAAAAGAGTTGTAGTAGTTTTGTGCATTGGTCTGAGAGTGG
>JACXUD010000365.1 GCA_014764025.1 Campylobacterota bacterium
CCTAGAGTATCTTCTGCAGGTTCAAGCCGCTATTTGGTCGATATCAACGATGCGACAAAAAATAGCTTTAGACTCTATGCATACGCAAGCGACATCGACGGTGATGAGCTCAACGTAACGGCGACTGACGGCAATACGACCTATGTTCTTGGACGCGTCTATGCGGGCAAATACCAATCAACGGTGATCACGCCGAAAAAAGCAGGCAACTATACCTATAGCGTAACTGCAAACGACGGCAAAAAATCAAGCAATACGGCAGAGGTAAAAGTTGAAGTGATCGCTGCAAACCAAGCACCGATCTTTACTACGGCTCTTACAAGTGCACAAGTAAATATCAATACGTCAAAAACATTCACATGTGCGGCAAAAGATCCGGAAGGGTATGAAGTAAGCTATAAATGGTATCTAGGAGATACGCAACAGTCATCAACTACAGGTTCATTTAGCTATACCTTCTCACAAACGGGTTCATTTGTGGTCAGCTGTGTGGCAAGCGATCCGGAAGGCAAAAGCACTACCTCAAGCGCTACCATTACGGTTATCAACCCGAGTGCAAGCGGAACACTCACTATCAACACCGACTATCCGGGATTGATCGTTGCAACGCACAACACGACGACTTTAGCGCTCATTGAACAAAAAGCGAGCGATGCGAACGGCGTTGCTTCATTTACGGTCAGCGGCAGCGACAGAGCGACATTCTCGATCTCTAGAGGGCCTGACTTCGTGATCCCTCAAGATAAAGTAGTAGCCGCGGCAATGCAAGAGGTTGCTTACTATGTAGGAAGCGCATGTTCGAATCCATCATTACCGAATAAACCGACGGAGTGTGCGACGTTTGATTATTGTGCCGCTACTCAAGCGACTTCGGTTGCAAACTGGATTGTCGATTTTGCAAATGCGCAAGGCATTATTCCTGTTGATTCATCAGTGATGGATAAAAATGCAGACGGAAGTGTCAGCAGCAGCGAAGTTTATGCGGTTATGCTTGCAAATCTTGATAAAAACGGTGACGGTAAAATCACGATGAGTGAAGAGAATAACACTTCGACTGCTATAGAGAGCCGGTTCT
>JACXUD010000099.1 GCA_014764025.1 Campylobacterota bacterium
AAATCCGCAGGTACGCCCGGCGAACTCGGATTGCCAAACGTTGCCGCACCGCTGCCCGCTTCGACCAAAAGCGAATCGCTGTGGCCGTGGTAGCATCCCGTAAATTTGACGATGTCATCTCTGCCCGTATAGCCTCTGGCAAGACGGATTGCGCTCATGACCGCTTCGGTTCCGCTGCTTACAAAACGTACTTTATCCATAGAGTCAAAAAAGGAGATGACAAGCTTTGCAAGTTCTGTTTCTGCCTCTGTCGGCGCGCCGAAGCTCAAACCGTGCTTCACGGCCTCGATGACCGCATTTTCGATACTCTCGTCTCTGTGTCCAAAGATAAGCGGCCCCCAGCTTTGAACGAAATCGACATAGTGGTTACCGTCGATATCGATGAGATGTGCACCCTTGCCCTCTTTAATGAAGACCGGGGTTCCGCCAACGCTTCTAAATGCACGTACCGGCGAGTTCACGCCTCCTGGAATTAGCTCTTGCGCCTCTTTGAAGGCCTCTTGTGATAAATGTCTGCTCATACAACAACCCTGAAAAAATTTTTGAGAATTATAGCGAAAATGGGGATTGAGATGAAATGTTACGTCTGATGCTTTAATTTTGTGCGCTATAATTCGCGAAAAACGAGAAGTATGCGTAGAAACACCATTGCCCTCATAGCCGCCCTTTTGATCCATCTTCTTTTTATAGCCTTTTTTTTTCTTTTTGGAATGATGATCCCCACAGCCACTCCTCAAAATATAGACGATGAGAAGCGTTTTAAGGTCTCACTCAAGGAGCTCCCGCCAAAACCAAAAGAGCCCGGAAAAAAAGAGAAGAGCGAGCCGCAACCGCCGCAACATAGTGTAATGCCAAAAGGTGCTCAGCTTGAAAAACTCATAGATCAGCCGCTCATTAAACATGAACCTCAATCCACTCCAAGACCCGTCTATATGAATCCGCCGGAGAATGTTCCCATGGAGAGCGTCATGGAGGTCGAACCCGTTACCGAGGTGAAAAAGCCTCTGATCACACTTGAAAAATCAACCAAAGAGCTCAATACGACCAAGCCAAAAGAGAAGAGCGACCCTCTCTATGCCCTGCTCTCTCAAGATCACTCCGATAACGAGCCTCAGCAAGAGAAGCGTACGACGGCTTCGGGAAGCAGCATCAATCAGAACATTAAAGAGCTCTACGGCGAAGAGTTCGGCAAGCTCACTCCGGGTCAGCAGCAGTATATTTTAGATAACCAAGAGGTGATGCGACGCATCACGCAGCAGGTGCTCAACCGAGTCGCGCGCGTCAATATTCCGCATGATCTGAGCGTGAACCGCACCAACGTGATAGAGTTCTACCTCCATCCAAACGGCGATATGAGCGACTTCAAGTTTTTAAGCTCCAGCGGCTACTATGTGCTTGACGATACCACCAAAGAGACTATCGAGTATGCTTATAGCCGCTATCCGCGCCCTAGTGAGAAGATACTCATCCGCTACAACGTCTATTACAATCTGGCAAGATATTAAAGACTTGGCATGTGAATTCACATGCCGAAAATTTTAGCGATTTAAAATGGCCAAAGCACCTTTGTAGATCGGCTCATCGATAAAACCGTACTCCTCATCGACAAATCCGGTAATACCTTCGTCTCTGTGCATCTCAAAGAGTTTGACGATAACTTCTGCCCGCTTGAGCTCCTCTGCTTTATCTACGAATAGTTCGTTTGCAATCTTGACCTGATCGGGAGAGATGCACCCTTTGGCATCAAACCCCATAGAGCGCTCCAGCGTGACCCAATTTCTGAACTCTTCGAGGTTTTTATACTCTTGATAGACAAACGATACGGGCTTGACACGCATCGATTTACAAGATATCAAAAAGTGCGAAAGCATATAGAGCATCGTAGGGTTAGATCGCTGAATGAGATCGTGTGAGAGTTTCATATCTGCAAAGAGGTCTAAGATGCCTAGATAGAATGTCGTGACCCGGCTCTCGACTCGAAGACTATGCAGATTGTGCCACGCCTCTGCCGTCTCGATGGAGAGGTGCAGTTCTATCTCGTCGTGCAAGAGAGCTAGAACCCGTTTCACCTCGCTTGCATCTTTTATCTTGGGAACGCGAATCGCATCTGGCATAAATTGATTCAAATAGGCTATTTCATCAAAACCACCCTCATCAAGCGCATTAACGCGCACGACAAGTTTTTTGTCGCACTCTCTATAGAGCGTTAAGAATATGGCGCAGAGTGCAAGTGCGAAAGGCTTATCCTGCGGGCTGACGCCGTCTTCAAGATTAAGCATAATGCAGTCGGCTTCGAGCGAAGGGATCTTGAGCAGATGTTTGAAGTTATTGGCCGAAAGCATCAGAGCCGAGCGAAAACTCTTTTTTGTATTGATAGTACGAAAAACCGGCTTTGCAAAAGCGTCTAGAGCTTCTAAATCTCGCTTTTCGTAAGCCTCGCGAATAGCATCAAGATTTTGGTTTGGCATGTGAATTCTCCTCGATCTTTTTCTCTTGAAGATAGAAATAGAGCGCTTTGATCTCTCTATCCGTTAAATAGTATCGCGGCATCCCTTTATTACGCTTATTGAGCGTTGCGTAGAACTTCTCATACCCGATCTCGTTGATCTTAGGCCCTTCAAATACCTTTTGCTCTTTTTTATGCACGTAACGTGCCACCACTCTCCCCTCACCAACTTCGCCGTGGCACTTTTGGCACCCGATCCCGCGCGGATTTTTATAGAGCGATGATGCGTACTCCATTTGTGTAATAAAGGTACTTTTGGCGCATAGAAGCGTTGCGTTCAGAAGGCAAAAAAGCAGAAATCTCATCGGTAAGCGACCTTTTATCATAAAAACGATATATTAACAAAAAAATAATTTATGAGGTTTAAATGCAACTTTTAGACGGAAAAGCACTATCGAAAAAAATTGAGCAGAACGTATCTGAAGGGGTAAAAAAACTGCGTGAAAAGAGCGGCATCGTCCCTGGTCTGGCAGTGATCCTAGTTGGGCATGACGAAGCGAGCAAAGCCTATGTGGGCATGAAGAAAAAAGCGTGCGATCGTGTAGGATTTTACTCCGTGACTCACGAAATGCCCGATGACATCTCTCAAGAGGCCATCGAAAACACCATCAAAATGATGAACAATAATCCAAACATCAACGGTATTTTGGTTCAACTCCCGCTTCCAAAACATATAGACACGACAAAACTCCTTGAGCTCGTTGACCCGAGCAAGGATGTTGACGGCTTTCACCCCTACAATGTCGGGCGCCTTACTACGGGATTGGATGGTTTTGTACCGTGTACTCCGCTTGGTGTCATGGAGCTTCTCGCTGAATACGGCATCGACGTTAAAGGAAAGAACTGTTGCGTAGTAGGAGCTTCTAATATCGTCGGAAAACCGATGGCCTCACTGCTGCTCAATGCCAACGCGACGGTCGAGATATGCCATATCTTCACCGACGATCTGAAAAAACACACGTTAAACGCCGACATGATCTTTGTGGGTGCCGGTGTTATCAACCTCATTAAAGAGGATATGGTCAAAGAGGGTGCGATCATCATCGACATCGGTATCAACCGTGCGGCTGACGGCAGACTTGTAGGCGACGTCGATTTTGACAATGTAAGCTCAAAGTGCTCATACATCACGCCTGTACCGGGCGGCGTAGGCCCTATGACGATCGCAATGCTCCTTAGCAATACGCTCAAAGCGGCACAAGTAGCGGCAAAAGAGAGTCGATGAAAGAGTTTTTGACCAAAGCTTACCGATTCTCGAACTCATGGACGGGAACCATAATCATCGTCTTGTTCGTCATCTTCTTTATCGCGCAGGCGTTTCGTATTCCAAGCGGTTCTATGAAGGACTCTTTACTTATCGGCGATCATCTTTTTGCCAAAAAGTTCGCATACGGCATCTCTATGCCGCATATCCCCTTTATCGAGATGAGCATCATGCCTTGGAGCGACAAACTCCGTCTTGTGGACGGCGATGAGCCAAAGCGCGGCGACATCGTTATCTTTCGCTACCCGCAAAACCCGAAAATGCACTTTGTGAAGCGTTGTGTCGCGCTTCCGGGCGATGAACTATTCGTACTTGACAAGAACCTCTTTATCCACCACCGTGAGGGCAACGACTGGATCAAAGAGAACTTCAAAGATTTTGAGACCATGAATTTCATGGGCAAGCTTTGGGTAAAAAATCCATACGCAAAAGAACACCCGGGAATCCACCACGACGAAAAGATCATCAACAACGGCATCTATCCCGAGCCTATCTTTAACTTCCCGCCATACCAAGTTCCAAACCGCGAATACTTTATGATGGGCGACAACCGCGACCACAGCAACGACAGCCGTTTTTGGGGCCCGGTACCCTATGACAACATAGAGGGGACACCGTGGTTCATCTACTTCAGCATCGATGACAACTGGGAGATCCGCTGGGATAGAGTCGGCAAGACGCCGACAGACCTTGAGGGCGAAGAGTATCTAGAGCGCTCACGTGCAGAGCGTATGCGAACCGATAAAGCAGATCATGGACTCTATTGATCTGATTAAAATCGTCGCCGCCGTGGCAGCACTGGCCGTAGCGATCATCGGTCATGAGATCATGCACGGCTATATCGCGCATCTATACGGCGATAATACGGCCAAGAATGCAGGGCGGCTCTCGATCAATCCGCTTTTGCATATCGATATGGTAGGTACCGTTATCGTGCCTTTCATGATGTACTTCCTGCCGATACTGCTTGGGGGCGAGAGCGGCCTGCTCTTTGGATGGGCGAAACCCGTTCCGATCAATATGCGCACCGTCACGACAAACGGCGGCTACAATGCCGCTATGCAGGTTGATTTGGCTGGAGTCGTCTATAACTTCACTCTAGCGGCGTTCGCCTCTATCGGCGTTATGGCATTTGCACAACCGACAAGCGCAGACTCTTTGGCATATATTTTCTTCTATATCTTTATATTCCAGCTGCTTATTATCAACGTGGTCTTGGGGGTATTCAATCTGCTCCCGATCCCGGGCTTCGACGGAGCTCATTTCGTGGCTAATTTAGCCAGAAAACTCGGCAACTTCACTGTTGCAGAGTTTTTTTATCGCTATGAGCGCTACGGTATTGTCATTGTTTTGGTAGTATTGCTAACACCGCTTAAAGATTATGTATTGATCATGCCAGTCCAATTTATTTTGTCGCAACTATTAAGTTAAAAGGAGATTTTATGAAGTTTTTTATTGCAACGGATCACGCAGGCGTCGATCTTAAAGACTATACGGTAGAACTGCTTCGCGCAAAAGGGCACGAGGTTGAGGATTTGGGCCCTTACGACAAAGAGCGCGTCGATTACCCGGATTATGCCGTCAAAGTGTGCCAAAAGGTGCTTGAAAATGCAGGAACGCAAGGGATTTTGATCTGCGGTTCGGGCATTGGGATGAGCATGGCGGCAAACCGCCACAGCGGTATTCGCGCGGCTCTATGCCACGATGCCTATACGGCTACGGTAGCCCGCGGCCATAATGACGCGAACGTGCTCTGTTTTGGAGAGAGGATCGTAGGCAAAGGGGTCGCAGAGTCGATCATCGATGCTTGGATCGCAGGCAAATTCGAAGGCGGACGCCACTGCGGCAGAGTTGAAAAGATCGAAGCGATCTAAAGGCAAGAGTAAAATAAAGGAGCGTATATGTTTTGGGAGTGGTCACTTTTAACGATTCTATCAATTTTATCGATCTTCTTGTTTGTCAAGATGTTCTATTTCAAGAGCATCACGAACAAAGAGCAGCGCAGCAACGATCTGATGAAGCTTACCCTCCAAGAGGCCGAGATTCTCATACGCAAGTACCAGATACAGCTTCAGCGTGCACTCGGAAACGTTGATATTTTGACCGAAGAGCTCACAAAGCTTCGCAATGAGCTCAAAGTCCTCAAACAAAGAAACTCGAAGCACCGCCAAGAGACAGAGCGTCTCAACGGCAAGATCAAAGCTCTCGAGGGCAGAATAGATGCCCTACTCTAAGGATTTATCATGACACTCAGTAAGACAGAACAGAACATTATAGAAAAAGCGATCAGAGATGTACCCGACTTTCCAAAACCGGGCATCATCTTCAAGGATATTACGACGCTTCTCGGTAATAAAGAGGCGTTTGGGGTGCTTATGAACCATCTCTATCAGCGCTACAAAGAGTACAATCTCGACTATATCGCCGGTATCGATGCACGAGGTTTTATCTTTGGCGCAGCCCTTGCGCAGATGCTTGGAATCGGATTCGTACCGGTACGAAAACGAGGCAAGCTCCCATCGACCACCATCAGCGAAAAGTATTCGCTTGAGTACGGGTTTGACGAGATAGAGATCCATCTTGACGCCTTTAGCGGCGTTTCACATGCCAGAGTGCTTCTGATCGATGACCTTATCGCAACGGGCGGTACTGCCAATGCAGCCGCGAACCTTATAACAAAAGCAGGTGCAACGTGTGTCGAAGCCTGCTTTATCATCTCACTCGAGTTCCTCGATGGAGTAAAAAATCTACAACAAAAGACTGACGTCTATTCACTTATCAAGGTTTCATAAATATGTATATACCATCACCATCGCATTTTGACCCTAACGAGAACGGTCACTTCGGTATCTTTGGCGGACGATACGTCCCCGAGACCCTTATGCCGGCTCTTTTAAAATTAGAGGAGGAGTATCGCTCGATCCGTTTTGACGAGAGTTTTTGGAGCGAAGTTGACGGATACCTTAAAGATTATGTCGGGCGTCCATCACCGCTCTATTATGCACACAATATCTCCCAAGA
>JACXUD010000100.1 GCA_014764025.1 Campylobacterota bacterium
GGTGCCAAGATCTACCTTAAACGCGAAGATTTGAACCATACGGGAGCGCACAAGGTCAATAACGTCATCGCCCAGGGGCTCATGGCAAAACGCTTAGGATACAAAAAGGTGATCGCCGAGACGGGTGCGGGACAACACGGTGTGGCTACTGCGACGATTGCCGCACTTCTTGGGCTAGAGTGCGAGATATTCATGGGGGCAAAAGATGTCGCTCGTCAAGAGCTCAACGTCTTTCGTATGAAGCTGTTGGGTGCCAAAGTCCACGCCGTTCAAAGTGGAAGCAAAACGCTTAAAGATGCGATGAACGATGCGATACGCCACTGGGTCACAAATGCACGCGACACCTTCTATATCATCGGCACCGTTGCAGGCCCGCACCCTTACCCGCTTATGGTGCGCGACTTTCAAGCGATCATCGGCTGGGAGGCGCGCGCGCAGATACTAGAGAAAGAGGGGCGCCTGCCCGACCACGTCATAGCATGTATCGGCGGCGGGAGCAATGCGATCGGAATGTTCCAACACTTTTTGGATGATAAAGAGGTCGAGTGTATCGGTATAGAAGCCGGCGGTCTTGGTATAGAGACGGATAAACACGGCTGTTCGCTCAATAAAGGGCGCCCGGGAGTACTACACGGCCAGATGACCTATCTTTTGCAAGATGAGGACGGCCAGATATTAGAGGCACACTCCATCTCGGCAGGTCTTGACTATCCGGGTATCGGCCCAGAGCATGCATTTCACAAAGATAATCTCAGCGTAACCTATGATAACGCGACCGACCAAGAGGCACTTGACGCCTTTGTATGGCTCAGCCGCAAAGAGGGGATCATTCCTGCATTCGAGAGTGCTCATGCGATCGCCTATCTTAAAAAGATGAAGAGTATCGAGGGCAAACTTATCATCGTCAACCTCTCGGGACGCGGCGATAAAGATATGATTCAAGCCAAGACGATCCTCAACTTTGACTAAGGAGATAACTATGAATACGAATCCTACACGACAAGATATTACCAATAGAAGCGAAGAGATCCAAGCCGATATGCGCGCACTCTTTGAAGAGAATCTTAAGATAACCGACTGGAATGTTCCCGAAGCCAACGACAAAGAGGCGGCAAAGATGCTTTTAGCCCTCTTAAAAGCAGAGATAGCGGCTATAGAGAACGATATAGAGAACGGGATATATAATCAAGGATAACCATGAAGATAGAATTAGTAAACGATTTGGCATGTGAAGTAAGTGTACTCTATTTCGATAAAGCATCATTAGAAGCGAGTGAAAAGAGCGAAATTTTAGGGCGTGCGGGATTTAAAGCCGAGCAAGACTCGCTCTGCTTCTTGTATGAGAGCGGCATCTTGGCGTGCGGTGTCGAGAAGTTTGATGCAGAGTCAATCCGCAGCGTCACGAGTCTTGCGATACGTTCGCTCAAGTCTTCAACTTTTAGCGCGGCAAAATTTCATGTCGATGAAAATAGCCTTGTAGCGATCATCGAAGGTATCGTTCTGGGCGGATATGAGTTCAATAAGTATAAATCAAAAACCGAGCCGAGCAAGCTAGAGGATATCTACTTGGCATGTGAGAGTATCGAATCGCTTCAAGAGCAGTTTCAAAACGCACTCATCGTTGCAGAGGCTACAAACTTCACGCGCGATATCGTCAACTCCATCCCTTATGAGCTCAATCCGCCAAGCCTTGCCAAGCTGGCTAAAGAGCTTGCAAAAGAGAACCATTTGGCATGTGAAATACTCGGTCATGCAGAGCTAAAAAAAGAGAAGATGGGTGCACTTCTAGCGGTAGGTCGTGCAAGCGAACATGAGAGCAAACTCATCCACCTCACATACAAACCAAAAAATCCAAAAAAAGTGGTCACGCTTGTGGGCAAAGGGCTCACCTACGACAGCGGAGGGTTAAGCCTCAAGCCTGCGACCTCGATGGTGACGATGAAGATGGATAAAGCGGGAGCGTGTGCGGTGCTTGGGATCATCAAAGCGGTGAGCGAGATGAAGCTTGACGTCGAGGTTCACGCCTTTATCGGTGCGGTCGAGAATATGATCGGCGGTAATGCCTATAAACCCGACGACGTCCTTACATCACGAAGCGGCACGACGATCGAGGTTCGCAATACCGATGCAGAGGGGCGTTTGGTCTTAGCAGACGTGCTTGATTATGCCCAAGAGAAGGTCCAAGCCGACTATCTCTTTGACTTTGCAACCCTTACGGGTGCCTGCATGATCGCACTTGGTCAGTACACAACGGGTATCATGGGTCACTCCAACATGCTCAAACACTCTCTATTTGATGCAGCTCAAGAATCGGGTGAACTTGTAGGCTCATTGCCGTTTAACCGCCACCTTAAAAAGCTACTGAAAAGCGATATAGCGGATATCTCTAATACCGCTTCAAAACCTTACGGCGGAGCTATTACGGCAGGGTTGTTCTTGGACAAGTTCATCAAGGATGAGAACAAAGAGAAGTGGCTTCACTTTGATATTGCGGGTTCAGCCTACACTGAAGCCCCTTGGGACTGCAACGTTTACGGCGCGACGGGTGCGGGTGTACGTTTAATGAGCTCTTTCCTGCGCGCGCTCTAAAACACCCTTCTCTTTCACATGCCGAAATATTGGCATGTGAAACCGATTTTGATATTTTCTTGATCTTATCCGCTCTATAATTTGATTCTATTTTTTCACCAAAGAAGTCCCTTATGAGCCCGTTTGACATTACCATGGTTATATTCTTATGCTGAGTGCGGCAGTGATTGTTGCTTTATTTCGAGCTTGATGCGTAAACTTTACGATTTTTTTCTTCTCAATCGCTACCTTTTTCAAGCACTGATATCGTTGCTTCTTATCACACTTATCGGTAAAATGTTTACGGACTCCTCGGATATTATCAACATCGCACTTATCTACATTCTTCCCGTAGTCTTAATCGCTATGCACGGCGATATGCGCTCGACACTCTTTATAGCATCGCATAGCGTTATATTTTTGGTGATGCAACACTCGGTATTACTTTTGGCTTTATTGCAGGTGTTGTGATCTATATCAGTTTTGATGAGTTGCTCCCCTCAGCAAGAGTCTATGGCAATGCCCATACAACGATTTTAGGCATTACTTTGAGAATGCTACTCATGGCACTGAGTCTCTTAGCTTTCAAAGTGGCATAAAATCGAATACTAAGCAACTTTAGGATAGCATTCTTAAAAATTTGTAAACACAATTATTAAAGGCAAAAAATGGGATTAAGTATCGGTCTTGTGGGACTTCCAAACGTAGGTAAATCAACAACTTTCAACGCGCTTACAAAAGCGCAAAACGCGGAGGCGGCAAACTACCCGTTTTGTACTATTGAACCGAATAAAGCCGTTGTACCCGTACCCGACAGGCGTCTCGATGCTCTTGCAAAGATCGTGAACCCAGAGCGTATTCAATACTCCGTAGTCGAGTTCGTCGATATTGCAGGTCTGGTCAAAGGGGCTAGCAAAGGCGAAGGGCTTGGAAACAAGTTTCTCTCTAACATCCGAGAAACTGAAGTTATCTTGCAGATAGTACGCTGTTTTGATGATGAAAATATCGTTCACAACGAAGGAAGCATCGATCCGCTTCGCGACGTCGAGATCATCGAGAACGAGCTAATTCTAGCCGATATCGAAGTGCTTCAAAACCGTATAGAACGTCTCAAAAAGCAGGCTAAAAACGATAAGAACGCAGCAGCAGCGGTCGAAGTTGCGGAGAGACTTGCCGAGTTCTTGGCTGAGGGTAATCTTGCACGCAACTTCGGCGAACAAGGCAATGAGGTCTTTGACAAGCTCGTAGCCGAGACACGCCTGCTTACCAACAAAGAGATCATGTACGGCGCGAACGTCGATGAGGATGGCCTCCTTGAGGACAACGAGCATGTCGTAGCGCTCAAAGAGTTTGCCGCAAAACATAACTGTGAGGTCATTAAACTCTGTGCGAAGATCGAAGAGGAGCTCATCGGTCTTGAAGAGGAAGAGGCAACGGAGTTCTTGGCATCGATGGGTGTCGAGGAGTCCGGACTTAACCAGATCATCCAAAAAGGCTTTGACAAATTAGGCCTTATGAGCTACTTTACCGCAGGCGTCAAAGAGGTTCGTGCTTGGACGATTCGTAAGAACACGACGGCTCCAAAAGCGGCCGCGGTCATCCATAACGACTTTGAAAAAGGTTTTATCCGCGCCGAAGTGATAGCCTATAACGACTATATCGCAGCAGGCGGCGAGCAAAAGGCCAAAGAGGCCGGAAAGATGCGCCTAGAGGGTAAAGAGTATATCGTGCAAGACGGAGATGTCATGCACTTTAGATTTAACGTCTAAAAAAGGAGTCGCTATGGGCATTCAATTCGCCGGTCCAAAGCCGATCATCTCGCACCACGGTATCTCGTTTGACAACAATAAGATTGACAAATATGAGTACCTTGACGTCGTTGTACAGCTTTTAAAGGCCCTTGATCATGACTATTTCGAGGATAAGACCTATATCTACAACGCAGAGATCGCTCATCTGAGCGAATCACAGCTTAACGATGAACTAAGACGCTACTGCCCGGATATTGACTCTTTGATGGAGACGCAAAACCATACGATGGAGAGTGAGTTTGAACATGAACTGGCCCGTGCCCATGAGAATACTCTCCTCTCCGAAGATGAAAAAGAGGCGTGGCTGAATAACCTTGAGATCATGCACGACTATCTTATTCAACGCTCTATCAATAAGCGTGTTTACTACTGCGCTGTCGATAGATTAGCCCAACTTCTACAGCATGACCATATAGAGCATATAGTAACACCGGGACTTATCAACTATATCCACGTACTGCACTCTCTAGAGGGGAGCATCCAGCGTCAGCACCTCCCTATCGATACGAAGCTTGTCGTCTATGAAGAGGATGAACGCCTCTTTGCGAAACTGCAGGTCATCACTATAAAATAACGATTCTGCCGAAAGCCTCGGCTATCGATATCTTCAGCCGCTTGAGTGCTTGATCGAACTCATCGAGCGGCGCCTTTTTTATTTTCATCTCCTCTTTTGCGTATCTTTTAAGAAGCTCTTTGCATTTGATAAACTCATCCTCACTCAACTGCTGCAGTCGTATCTTCTCATTTTGTTCAGCCATCTTCAACTGAATCTTGGAGAGCTCTCTCTTTTTGCTATTTTTTGCCGATCGTATCCGCTGAAAAAACTGCGCAGATGTATATATGGCACTTGTGCGTCGATCACCCATATAGTTGCTCGCGACGAAATCATTGATAAGGCTATTGGATGCCTCATTGACCAGTGTGATCTCTGCGGCTTCATAGAGTGTATTCACGACCTCTTCAAAGAGGAGATTTTGATAGTGTTTATAGTAGGCTAAAGCTGTTTGCGAAAGGACTTTGTAGTAGTCGGCATGTGAAAACTCTTGGTTAAAGAGCTCTTGTGGATAGTAAAGAACCTCTTTGAGATAGCTTTTGAGCTCATCCAAAAATATCTTTACCATTTCAGAAGGGACTTGTGCAAAAGTGAGCTGTTCCAATCTCTGTATAAATAAAAAGTTGAGCTCTCGCTTGAGCCTCTCTCTCACGACTCTTTTAGCTATCAGCTGCATGATCTCATATCGATCGGCCGCATCATGAGCATCCAACACCTCTTGTTCAAAGAGTGTTCGATTCGTCAGAGTCCTCTCTAGATGCTCTCTTTTCTCCTGAAGCGTCATCGTTATATTAGCTTTGCGATATTTTGTCCAAACTTCACATCTTCACCGCTTCGAACATAGAGCTCAAGCATATCTTTTTGAGCCAAGATGACGATCGTAGAACCCATCTCGAAACATCCAAAATCGTGCCCTTTATCTAGATGCAAGTTCTCAAACTCATACGCATTTACGCTCGTTATATCCGAATCGGTTTTAATACGCGGCTCAAAACTCACCTGCATGACACCTACGTTAAGCGCACCCACCAGTACCATGTAAAAGATCTTGCCCGCTTGCGTCTCGCACTTCAGTACGACACGTTCGTTCTCGATAAAGAGGTTCAGCCGCTTCTCAAGCGAAGGAATATTGACCGGGTAGAGCTTACCCGGAATATGGACCGCTTTATGCACCTTCAGGTTTGTCGGCATGTGATATCGATGGTAGTCTTTAGGGGAGAGATAGAAGTTGATAAAGTTCCCGCCCTCTAAAAGAGACTTCTCCTCCTCGCTAAACTCATCCCCTAAAAGTTCACCGCATCGGTAGCGCATTCCTTTGATCTGGAGTGCATAGTCATCGAGTATATCGCCGCACTCCGATATAAGCGAGTCACACGGAGAGATAAACTCCTCTGCATCCAGCGAAAATCGACGCGGGACTCTAAGATGACGGGTAAAGAGCGCATTGAGGCTCTTATAGGTTGAAGGTGCGTGAAATTCACTCATGTCGAGTCCCATTAATGAGACATAGGAGCTATTGACGATCTTTTGAAACCAAGAGGGAAACTCTTTGGAAGCAAACTTGCCAAACCCTTGCGATATGAGTGATGTTATGTGTCTTTTCATTCTTTTAATCCTCTTTGGATGATAGTTCTCTTTTAGCGATCTCTTCTAGAAGCACCGTGGCGTATGAGCCTTTTGGAAGCGTGAAATGAAACTCATACCACGCCTCTTGGGGTTTGTACTCGCCCTGTATATCCGTCGGAAAGACCCATGCATAGCGTCTGGCACCGTCTGCAAAGATCTTCTCATCAAAATCTTTCTCATAGACTCTGGCAATATCGGACGCAATTCTAGCATTTTTTCCGCAAAG
>JACXUD010000366.1 GCA_014764025.1 Campylobacterota bacterium
AGCCGCAGATGATGCTTGCGATATTGATATTTATCTTGGGTATCTTTGCCAGCTTCAAGCAATCATCGATAAAGCCCGTTCCGCCATTGGCTGATTGCCTCAAAGACTCCAATATTTTTGTAAGCATCTACGCATCTATCTCTATGACCGTAGGGCTTGCGGTGCTCTGCTATGCGATTTTTGAGCGTTTTGCAACGCTTCAGGTCTCGCTTTTTCTCTTTTTAGCTACTACGCTTGGGCTCTTTTTAAGCGGCGCGGCACTCTATATGAGAGAGTGCAAAAAGTGCGGTATCTTCAAATAATCGGTAACGAAATGTAGTTTTCGTTTCACTCTTTTACAATGCCTCTATCAAAACAAAAAAAGGATAGAAAAATGAGAAAGAGAGTTCTACTAAGCACACTTGGTGCAGCGATGATCTTAAGCGGTTGTGGGGAGAGCGCCAGCTCGGCAGGTTCAAGCAGTGTTACGCTTGATGGCAAGGTTGCCGATGGCTATTTGGTGGGGGCGAAGGTCTGTTTGGACAAAAACGCCAATCTGGCATGTGAAAGTGACGAGCCAAGTGCCATCAGTACAAAAGGCGGAGCCTTTAGCATCAGCGGCGTGACGCAGAGTGATATAGAGAACTACAACATCGTAGCCGAGATAACGGCACAGACGATCGATGAGGACACCAATCAAAGTGTTGATAAGCCTTATGTGCTCTATGCGAATGCAAAAAGCAAGTTCGTATCGCCTCTAACGACGCAGCTCTTTTATATGATGGATCGTTTCGCAGTGAGCGACGCTGAGACGGCGAAGAAGCTCTTGGCAGACTCTATGGGCTTAAGTGATGCAACACTTGTACAAAGCGACTATGTCGCCAAAGCCGCAAGCGGTGATGCAGAAGCGCAAAAAGCGCATGAGTGGGCAAAAGCTTATGCAGCACTTCGCGGCAAGATGCAAGAGAGCGTAGAGAGCGCAAACCTCAACTACACCGACTTTTATAAACAGCAGTATGTGAGCTCGGTGCTCTTTGACTATACAGAGGATATCAACGCCTCTTTTAGCGCCAACCAAGTCGATTT
>JACXUD010000367.1 GCA_014764025.1 Campylobacterota bacterium
ACGCTCTTTGCAAAGACGCAGCTGAGTATAGGGTATAACTATGAGTTCGAAGAGGCGTCGGGCTGGTTTATGCGGGGTGATGCGAATCTCATCTATCAAAATAACTTTGATGCCCACGACTATGATGCACTAGCCCCTCGATTGGAGGCTGCTTTGGGATATAGCGGCAGTGATTTTGCATTTGCCTTGCCTTTGGCGTATGAGAAGCTCTACTACTTGCAAAGCGATCTCTACCAAAAGGTAAGACTTGAACCTCGGCTCACGATGGCAATCGATTCGCATTGGATGTGGAGTGTGAATCTCATCGCAGAGATGCGAAGTTATAATCCTGCACTCTATAGGGGCATGGACGATCAATCTTTGGGTCTGCAGACGGGAGTCTACTACATGGACGCCAAAGATTACCTCTTTGTGACTTTGCGGTATGAAAATGTGAGCGCCTTAAAAGATCCTAGCAACTATTACGTGGACAAATCACTTCTTGGCGCAACGGTTGGAGGGCTCTACAATCTAGAGAACGCTCTGGCGATCAAAGCGGAGTACGGCTATCGTCGCGGAAGCTATGATGACGTCAAAGACCTGAAAACCCCATCCATCGGCTCAAAACGAGAGGACAACTACCATCAAGCGGCCATAAAGATATTCTACAAGCTCAGCGAGGCAAGCGAACTATTCGCCGAGGAGCGGTACGCACATAACGACTCCAACTATCTTTTGGCGAACTATGACAAAAACACGGTTATGCTCGGCATAAGCATGAGCTACTAAAGGAGAGGCGATGAGAACCCTACTGATATTATTTTTTTTGCAGCTCTCGCTTTGGGCCTCGATCGGGAGTGTTATGGCGATGCGCGGCAGTGCGGAGCTGAAGCGATCAAATGGTCTTATCAAGCTTGAAAACGCTATGGAGATAGAGAGTGCGGATACGATCATCACGCATGAGAAGAGCCGCGTTCAGGTGATGCTTTTGGACTCTACGGTCATCACGATAGGAGAGAACTCTGAGTTTCGTTTTGATGAGTTTGCGTATGACGGCACAAAAGAGTCAAAAGCCTCCATGAG
>JACXUD010000368.1 GCA_014764025.1 Campylobacterota bacterium
GGTCGAATATACAAGACTCAAACAAAGAACGGAGTTTGATCTGGAAATGCTTGAAGCAACCGGAATTTGTAAAGGAATAGAAAATTATTCAAGGCACTTGACCGGCAAGAAAGAGGGAGAAACTCCCTATTCTTTGCAAGATTATTTTGAAGCAATGGGTGAAGATTATCTGGTTATAGTTGATGAATCACATGTAAGTCTGCCGCAGTTTAGAGGTATGTACGCAGGGGACAGGAGCAGAAAAGAGGTACTTGTAGAGTATGGTTTCAGGCTTCCAAGTGCACTCGATAACCGCCCTTTAATGTTTGATGAATTTATAAAAAAAGCTCCTCATTATCTCTTTGTTTCAGCTACTCCCTCAATTTGGGAGATGGAGCACTCAAGCGTAGTTGCCGAGCAGGTCGTAAGACCGACTGGGCTGTTAGATCCCCCGATCGAGGTAGTGCCGAGTACAAATCAAGTAGAGCATTTATACGATGAGATGAAAAGCGTCATCGCAAGAGGTGAGAGAGTTTTGATAACAGTTCTAACCAAAAAAATGGCAGAAGAGCTTACAAAATACTATAACGATCTTGGACTAAAAGCCAAATATATGCACTCTGACCTTGATGCCATAGAGAGAAATCAGATCATAAGATCATTGCGTTTAGGGGAGTTTGATATACTTATAGGCATCAACTTGCTTAGAGAGGGGCTTGATCTGCCTGAAGTCAGCCTTGTGGCAATTCTTGATGCCGATAAAGAAGGGTTTTTAAGATCTCTTACTTCACTTATTCAAACATCCGGCAGAGCTGCAAGAAACGCAAACGGCAAGGTTTTAATGTATGCAAATCACATAACAAACGCCATGAAAGAGACCATAGAAATCACACAGGCAAGAAGAAAAAAACAGATAGAGTATAATAAACTTCACAATATCACGCCTCGCACTACCATAAGAGAACTTGATACCAATCTAAAGCTTGAAGAGCATGGCGAAATAATGGACAAAAAGAGCAAACTTGACAAGATGCCAAAGAGCGAGAGACAAAAACTAATCAATGAGTTAAAAGCAAAAATG
>JACXUD010000369.1 GCA_014764025.1 Campylobacterota bacterium
ATCTTTTCACATGCCAAATCGCCGAGCATCGCTTCAAATGCTGCCGCATTCTCAGGTTTTACTTCAATGATTGCTCTTGAGAAGCTCTCTGCAAAGATATCACGCTCATCCGTTACGCTCATCTTTGTGTTACAGCCGATACCGCTGACAGCCGCCATTTTTGCTAAAGCCATCGCAACACCGCCGCTGCTTGCATCTTTAGCGCATGAGAGCAGACCTTTTTTATTCGCCTCGATCACCAAATCCCAAAGAGCAAGCTCTTTTTTATAGTCGATCTTTGGCAGTGTTCCGGCAACCGTTCCACAGATCTCTTTCATATAGAGTGAACCGCCGAATTCGCTTTTCGTTTCACCTACCAGGTAAAGCAGGTTACCCTCGCCTTGGAAGCTCGACATAAGAACCTTGTTCTCATCTTCATTCACACCGACGGTCGCTATCGATGGGGTCGGGAAGACCGATACGCCGTTCGTTTCGTTGTAAAGCGATACGTTACCGCCGATTACAGGCGTAACCAATTCTGCACACGCCTCTTTGATACCAAGACACGCTTGGCCGAACTGCCACATAACCTCAGGGTTCTCAGGATTACCGAAATTGAGACAGTCAGTAATTGCAAGCGGTCTAGCACCACTCATCGCAACGTTTCTGCCCGACTCTGTTACAGCTGCAGCCGCACCGCCCATCGGGTCGATATAGCAGTAACGAACGTTACAGTCAGCACTCATCGCAAGTGCGCGCTTGTTCTCTTTGACACGAATGACAGATGCATCGAGCATACCGCCCTTTTTGATCGTGTTTGTCTGCACCATAGAGTCATACTGCGTATAGATCCATGATTTATCCACAACTTCCATCGATTTTGTAAGCTTCTCGAACGCCTCTTGATTTGAGACTTTTGCAAAATCGTTGATCGTAACGTTTGCGATCTTATCCAGATATGCCGGGCGAGTCATAGGGCGGTTTAACACCGGAGCCTCTTCACTCACCGGTGCAACCGGAACCTCTGCTACCTTTTCACCGTGCCAGAAGAGCTCCATATTCCCCGTTGCCGTTACTTC
>JACXUD010000101.1 GCA_014764025.1 Campylobacterota bacterium
ACCAGCGAATCATCTACGACCAAGATGGTATGGTTTTGGTTTTTTTGCAGACGGCGTATCTCGTCGATGATAAAGTGGATATCCTCTACGCCGCTCTTTTTGACGTAATCTATGATATCCGATTTAACCAGGCGCTCGCGCGTGGCTTTGTCTATGTTGCCGCTAAGCACGATGACGCGGTTTTTTTTCTCAAGCGCAAAATCGACGATCTCGCCGTTGGGTGCGTCGGGCAGATTCAAATCAAGCAGCGCCACAAAGTAGCTGTGCGCCGCCAAAAAGAGCTTCGCCTCGGCCATGCTAAAGGCGAAATCGACCTCTACGCCGAGCTCATTCTTTATCTTTTTGCCTATCAGTTTGGCAAGTGTCTGGTTGTCTTCGACTATCAATACTCTCTGCATTTTTAATGATTATCCGATTTTTTGCCCTATTTTACACTCATTTGGATTGATTTTTGCTCTAATGGGCCATGAACTTCCTAGAAATATCACTGCAAAAACTCCATAACCGACAGAACATCTTTTTAACGGGCGGGGCAGGCGTGGGCAAGACGACCCTTACGCGCTCCATCATCGCAAGCTTCGAGAGCGAAGGCAAAAAGGTGGCCAAACTTGCCTCTACGGGAATGGCGGCAACGCTCATAAACGGGCAGACGCTTCATAGCTTTTTAGACCTCGGGATCGCCTCTGATCTTGTTGAGCTCGAGAGAAACGGCAAGCTCGAAGCATCGAAAAAGGTCAAAAAGCTCATAGGTTCGATGGCGCTGATCGTCATCGATGAGATCTCTATGGTGAGCGACACGCTTTTAGATATGATCCGCCTGCGCCTCTTGCAGAGCGATTTTCGCGGGTGCGTGCTCGTGGTGGGGGATTTTTTGCAGCTCCCACCGGTAGTGAGAAGCGGTGAGGTGCGTTTTGCGTTCGAGTCCGCCTCGTGGGAGAAGTTCGCCTTTGAGCGCATCGAGCTTACTCATGTCTATCGCACCGACGATAGCGAGTTTATAGAGCTTTTGAATCAGATACGTTTCGGGTTCGTCGATGAGCATATCCACCACCGCCTCAACGAGTTCATCAAGCCTCTTCCGAGCGATCTGAGCGATGTCACCTTTTTGTTCGGGCTCAACGAGAGTGCGGCACGCCATAACAAAAAGCAGCTGGAGGCTCACGAGGGGGAGCTTATCGCCAAAGAGGCGCAGATCATCAAACATGCCAAAAGGGTGAACGAGAAGGAGGTGGAGCGCTTTATGGCAGATGCCCGCATCGAACCGCTTTTAGAGCTCAAAATCGGGGTTCCGGTGCTCTTTACGCGCAATGCGTGGAACTACTATAACGGCGAGCGCGGCAGAGTGGTCAATTATGATCAAAATATGCTCTACATACAAAAGAGCGACGGGCGGGTGATAAAGGTGGAACGCCTCTCACAGAGCAAATCGCTTTGGGTCGAGCGAAGCGTGGAGGGAAAAAAAGAGATGGTGGAGGAGCCCTCTTTTACGATCTACCAATTCCCGATCAAGCTCGCCTACGCCATCACCATTCACAAATCGCAAGGGATGAGCATCCTTGATCTTATCATCCAGACAAACGAGATCTTCGCCCCTTCGCAGTTCTACGTGGCGCTCTCGCGTGCGATGCAGCCCTCGCGCCTGACCCTCATAGCCCCCAAAAGACAGTGGTACGAGATCGTTTTTGTCAATCCAAAAGCGATAGATTTCACCCAAAACTTTTGAAATTTCGTATAAGAGACATTTATAGGACTTTGCTCTGCTACAATATGTTAAAAGGACGCCTCTCAAATTTTTGAGGTGCGCTAAAACGCTTTTAACAAAGAGATCGAATGTCAATAGATTTTTCACCCGACTCGCTTAGGAAGACCGTCACCAAGCGTTATGTGATCGCCTTATCGATCATAGCGACGCTCTCCATGCTCGCTTTTTATATGCTTTTTCTTGTACTCAAAGACTCCGGAGAGTATCGCTTACGTCGTCAATATATCGGGCAAACAGAGGATGCTCTCGCAGCATATCGCCCTTGATGTGCATAAGATATACCAGCTTCGCCAAGAGAGGAACAAAGAGCATGAAGAGGCGATACAAAATCGCCTTGAAGCGCTTTGCGACGAGATGCTCGAGGCAAACCGTATCCTCTCAAGCGGAGAGCTCAGCAGTACAAAAAAGATTGCCCTCTCCGATGAGATAAGAGAGCTCTATTTTGGAAGCAAAAGGGTCGCACAGCGTGTGGAGGCTTACGCTTTGAGCGCCAAAGAGCTTGGCCGCATCAAGGAGCCAAAGGCGGCAAGAGAGCTTTTGAAGATGATCGCTCACGAGTCGGAGCCGCTCTTGGCCGATCTCAATACCGTTGTATTGCAGTATCAAAAAGAGGGTGAAGAGAGGCTGGTAGAGATACAGCACCTTGAGGGGATCATATTGGTCATGACCCTTTTTGCGCTGTTGCTTGAGGTGATATTCATCTTTCAGCCGCTTGTGCGCCATATCGTCGAGCTCTCCAAAGACAATGCGCTTGCTGAGTGACCTGCAGCACAAAGTCGAGATCCGCACGATGTATCTTGAGAGTGCAAACAAACGTTTGGAAATGTTGGCAAACCACGATCCGCTTACGGGACTGCTTAACCGCTTGAATCTGGAAAAAGAGCTTGATGCGCTTATTGCTCACTTTGAGCACAACAGAGCCCCTTTTGCCGTGCTTCTCTTTGATATCGACTGGTTCAAAGATGTCAACGACACCTATGGTCATGACGTGGGCGATACGGTGCTGCAAAACATCGCCACACTGCTTAAAGAGAACTTCCGCGAGAGCGACAAACTCTACCGCACGGGCGGTGAAGAGTTCGTAGCGCTTTTAAGCCGCATAGAGTTCGACGATACGCTTATTCTGGCTCATAAGATACAAAAGGTGATCGAGCGGTACCTCTTTAGTTCCAAAGAGTACAGCTTCTATAAAACGATCAGCGTGGGCGTCTATCATACCGATATCGCCTTTGACACCAACTACAAGAAGATACTCAAATATGCCGACATGGCACTCTACCGAGCCAAGGATAACGGACGAAACCGCGTAGAGGTGGCGCTTAAAGAGCAAGAGAGCGAGACGAAGAGCGCTCAAAAATTCGGGCAGTTCGTCTTTAGGGATCTGACGCTGCAAAACGTGATCGAGATGAATGCGGAGGCCGCGGCGATCTTGGGTTATAGCCCGCAAGAGTTTCTAAGCCAAAAAAGAGAGTTCTGCTCGATCATCTACTCGCACGACTGCGATCTGATCGATGCGATAGAGCTCCCTTTTTCAAAGACTATGAGAGTCATCAAAGCAGACGGTTCGATCACCATCGTACGCGTCACGATCGAAGAGAAAAACGAACGTATACTCCTAAAGCTCTATGATGCCAAATCGCTCGCTTCTGGTGTGCGCGATGGACTTTTGGTCTATAACTTCAACGCGATGCTCGAGAACACCAACGACTTCATCTACTTTAAAGATGCAAACCATGTCTTTACGGGTGCGAGCAAGAGGCTTGTGGATATCACCTCCGTCGATTCGCGCCGGGAGCTTATAGGAACGATCGATTACGATGTCTTTCGCGGCTTACGCAGACGAGTACTACAAGCTTGAAAAAGCGATCTTTAGCGGCGAGGTGAGCGTTGCGCAGGAGTATCAGCCTTTTGTCGCCAAAGATGGTCAAAAGGGTTGGGTGGATAACCGAAAATATCCGATTAAAGACGGTGAGGGCAACATTATCGGTCTCTTCGGGATCGCAAGGGTTCTCTCTGATGACTTTAAAGAGGCGGTGATCCCGCCGGAGCTCAAAGAGCGTTGGGAGAGCTAAAGAAGCGTGAAGAGTTTGGAGTCTCCAAGCTGCTTTTCAAAGGTTGTGGCTTGGATCGACTCTATCTTCTCTTGGCGTACGGTGCATCCGAGCTCTTTGGCATGTGAAAAGCGCTTGAGCCTCTCTAGATCCCCATCATCCACATCGTGCTGAGCCAAAAGGATAAAGTCGTTGGCGTGGATCCGAAAGAGGAGCTCGTTTTTAAAGAGCTCTTCGAGAAGCCTCGCAAACTCATGCAAAAGTTCGTTGCCCCTCTCCCAGCCGTACTTTCTGTTATAGGCGTCAAAGTGGTGCAAAGAGATGATAACAAAGCTCTTATAGCCAAGCTCGTAAAGCGGTTTTGCAAGGTATATCTTGAGGTATTTGGAGTTGTTGAGCTGGGTTACGGGGTCTTTATAGTAGTAGGCAAAGCGGTGCTCTTCGATGCTTGATTTTGGGTTTTGATCCACTCCTTCGGGCGGAGTGACGCTGCATAGTGCCCTAGAAGCGGCCGCTACGACATCAGGATGAAACTCTTCGCCGCTAAGCGATTCGATGATCTTGATCGCCTCAAGAGGCGACTTTTTGTGCTTGTAGATACGGTTGGTAGTGATGGCGTCAAAGGCGTCGGCGACCATCATGATGCGTGAGAGCAACGGGATCTCATCACCCTTAAGCCCCAGCGGATAGCCGCTGCCGTCAAAGCGTTCGTGGTGTGCATAAACGATCTTGGCGATCTCTGCGAACATCGGTACGGCATTTAAGATGGTATAACCCGCTTCGGCATGCCCTTTGATGATCTCATACTCGAGCGTGCTGAGCTTGTCGGGTTTGAGCAGTATGGCGTCAGGGGTGGCGACCTTGCCTATATCGTGGAGGATCCCGGCCTCATAGAGCAGGGTGATCTCTTTTTCACTGCAGCCCATCTCATCGGCGATCATCTTAGAGTAGTCGGCAACTCGCTGTGAGTGCCCTGCGGTGTAGCTGTCGCGCTGCTCGATCATCGTGACCATAGCCAGAAGCATCCTCTTGTACTCCTCGATCTTCTCTTTTTGAAGCATTTCGTTCTTGGAGTGCTCTTTTTGAACCTCGGCTATCTTTTTGTAGAGCAGGTAGCGAAAGGAGAAGGTAGCGATGATAAGAAGGATGAGAAGCACCGATGCAAAGAGGAGTGCGATCTCTGCCCATTGGGGTAGAACGATCCGCTCTTTTGGCTCAAGCCAGCGTCTCTTTGCGGCATAGTAGGCGGAGTCGGGATCGGCTTTGAACTTGACGATGCTCTCATCGAAAATCGAGAGCAGCTGCGTAGAGGCGGCGGCATGTGAAAAGGCGAATTTGAGCGCACTGGGGTTGAGGAGTATAGAGGTCTCTTGGAGGTCGTACTCCTGCGCGTACGCTGTGCCGAAATATCTGTTGACCGCGGCAAAATCGGCCTTGCCCTTTTTCACAAGCAAGAATGCCTCTTCGAAGTTCTCCGCAAAGATATAGAGCGGCGAAACGTCAAAGAGGCGGGCGAGCTCTTGAAGCTCTCGAAGCTGGATGCTCTCTTTTAAGAGTGCGACCCTCTTTTTATCGAGCGCAAGGATGGAGCGTGCCTTGTCGCTCTCTTTGGCGTAGAGGATCGAAAAATTAGTAAGGATGATCTCTTTATGAAAAACGAATTTTTGAGCACGCTCCTGCGAATAGGCGACATCGGGCATGATATCCAGTTTCCCTTGCTCCAAGTAATCCATACAGAGCTCCCAACGGCAGGGGATATATTCGAGTTTAAGGTCGTGGGAACGAGCTATATCCTCTAAAATATCTACGAAAAAGCCCTGCGGACGGTTTTTATTGTCGATAAATATTTTGGGTTTATTGTTGTAGATGCCGACTTTGTATGTGCGGTTATCGTCGGAGTGAAGTTGTAGCAGTAAGAGACAAAAGAGAATTACATGTTTCATATTGCGAGTTTACAACATAAGATATTAAAAAAAAGCGAGAGGAAAAAGTTACGAGGCATAGATTCGGCATGTGAAGATTCACATGCCAAAAGAGGGAAAGATTAGAGATCTTTCTCGTGTTTTGCAAGGTACTCTGCAACACCTTCGGTAGATGCTTTCATACCCTCATCACCTTTTGTCCAGCCTGCCGGACAAACTTCACCGTGCTCGTTCGTGAAGAGCATCGCATCGACCATACGGATCATCTCGTCGATGTTACGTCCAAGAGGAAGGTCGTTGATGACCGCGTGGCGAACAGTGCCGTCTGCATCGATCAAGAATGATCCGCGAAGTGCTACCGACTCACCGAAAAGTACGTCGTAGTCTCTTGAAATTTGTTTTGAAAGGTCAGCTACAAGCGGGTATTTAACACGGCCGATACCCCCTTTTTCTACCGGAGTCTCTCTCCATGCGAAGTGTGAGAATTGGCTGTCGACCGATACGCCGATAACATTCACGCCGCGGCTTTTGAAATCTTCGATTCTGTGTGAGAAAGCGATGATCTCTGAAGGACAAACGAATGTAAAGTCAAGCGGGTAGAAGAATAATACTGCACCTTTTGGGCCGAGGTTTTCCATGAGGTTGAAGTTTTCTACGATTGAGCCGTCCGCTAAAACAGCCGTTGCAGTGAAGTCCGGAGCTTTTTTTGTTACTAACATATATTTTCCTTATTTGGGTTTGTGATAGCACCATTGTAGCTCATTTAAATTGATATTTTTCTGACTTCTTTAAGCAGTAAAATTAGTTAAGGAAAATTTTTATCTTTTAGCTTCACTCCCTTTTAAAGATAGATTTATTTGCGCTGGGCTACTATGTTTGTTATTA
Source organism: Campylobacterota bacterium (assembly GCA_014764025.1). Classification (GTDB taxonomy): domain Bacteria; phylum Campylobacterota; class Campylobacteria; order Campylobacterales; family Sulfurimonadaceae; genus JACXUD01. The sequence continues at coordinate 6,621 of JACXUD010000101.1, forward strand.
AAGGGCACCTCTAAAAACTCTACGCGGCTTTAGCTTTAGGAGATTTTTGCTTAAGTCAAGGCGACGCGAAGAGCCATAGCTAAAGCTACGGCGATGA
>JACXUD010000370.1 GCA_014764025.1 Campylobacterota bacterium
CATCAAGATGGCACCACTTGTTAAAGAATTTCAGAAACATTCTGATGTCTTTGAAACTAAGGTTTGTGTGACCGCACAGCACAGGGAGATGCTTGATCAGGTTTTGGAACTTTTTGAGATCGTTCCTGATTATGATCTTGATATCATGAAACCGGGGCAAGACCTTTATGATGTGACGTCTAATGTTCTTCTTGGTATGAAGCCTGTACTTGCTGAGTTCAAGCCTGATGTGGTTTTTGTCCATGGCGATACCTCGACGACGTTTGCCGCTTCATTAGCTGCTTTTTACCAGCAGATCAGGGTCGCGCATGTCGAGGCGGGGCTGAGAACGGGAGATATCTACTCACCTTGGCCAGAAGAGGCCAACCGTCAGCTCACGACACAGATCACGGCGTATCACTTCGCCCCGACATCTACCTCCCAAAACAACCTTCTCAAAGAAAATGTCAACGAGGCAAATATCGCTGTCACCGGAAACACCGTCATCGACGCACTCTTCCTCGCACTGGAGAAGATCAAGAACAACCCGGCACTTGAAAAACAAATTATCCAACAACTATCAACTATGAACTATCAACTCCAAGATGACAAAAAAGTCATCTTGGTCACCGGCCATCGCCGCGAAAATCACGGTCAGGGGTTTATCAATATCTGTACCGCACTCAAAGAGATCGCACTGAACAATCCGGATATCGATATCGTCTATCCGGTCCATCTCAACCCCAATGTCCAAAAACCGGTCCGCGAACTCCTTTCGGAGGTAGAGAACATCCATCTCATCGCGCCGCTGCAGTACGAGCAGTTCATCTACATGATGGACAAGTCCTACTTTATCATCACCGACAGCGGTGGTGTGCAGGAGGAGGCGCCTTCTCTCGGTAAGCCTGTCCTTGTCATGAGAGATACCACAGAGCGTCCGGAAGCCCTAATCGCAGGGACGGTCAAGCTGGTAGGGACAGATACTCAGCTTATCATCAAAGAAGCGCAAAAACTTATAGATGATAAAGAAGCGTATCATGCTATGTCTCAAGCGAGTAATCCGTACGGAGA
>JACXUD010000102.1 GCA_014764025.1 Campylobacterota bacterium
CGTTTCACCTCTTCCATTGTGCCGTCAAATTCAAAAATACGCCCATAAGGATAGTGTTCCATTATATCGCCTGGAAGCATCTTAAAAGGGTGTTTTTGTGCTTTGATCGCCGTTACGGTTTCAAGAGGCAGATTAAGCGTATCTACAAGTGATTTGGCTTCAAATCCCTCTATCAGACGGCTGATCTCGATGCGTTTAGAGAGCCAAAGATTAAAAAGATGGCTCTGATAAGCACTGATTAAAAAAGTTTTGATTTTAGGATTTCTCTCTTTTTTGATCCCTTTTGCGATCTCCTCGCCGTATAGGTGATTATCACCGTCGTTACCAAAGCGTTGGTATCCAAAGAAGTTAGGCATTCCAAACTCTTTGATTTGCGCGAGTGCTTGGTCAATTTTGGCCGCATCGACGGGATTTACTTTTTTAACGCGTATAAAAAAGCGGTTCCCTTTGAGATGCCCCATCCTGATCTTATTGTTATGATAACATTTGGAGAGGATCTTGATCTGATCGTGTTCAAAAGCATCCATCTTTGTTTCAAACTGCTTATGAACTGATATATACTGTCTTGTCAGCGCATGCTTGTCTTTAAGGCCCGCATAGCCGACCTCTTTCTCTTTAATGCCCAAATATCTCGCTATGATACCTATGAGCTCATGCGTCGAGAGGCTCTTTTTACGAATATTCATCACCAAGTGCTCTCCCTCGTTGCTGAATTCATAAAGCGGTATCTCATCCACGACGAAATCTCGGGGGGATTGTTTAAAGTGAAAATCTATCTTTGCATGAGATAAAAAGTAAAATCTGTCCATTAAGATCCTTAAAAGTGGTGCGCTTTGCAGCGGTTTATATATTTTTGACGTGATGCCTTTGCGACAATCGTGATCGGCGTACGCGTCAATTTGGCTAATTTTGTGATTGCAAGTCGCTTTTTTGGTGCAAAAGCAAAAAGAATCTCATACTCTTCGCCACTGCACCCTACTCTTTTTAGAGGTTTTTGAATCCATTGAAAACCGATCTTGCTTTGTGATGCCAATTTACCCAAATCACTCACAAGACCATCTGAAATATCCATCATAGCAGCTATTTTTGTAGCTGAACGCTCTACAAATCGCTTTCGCAGTCGAATATCTACGAATTTAGATCGTTTGTGTAGTTTAGCACCGTTAAAGAGTCGTTTGAGATCTTTATGGCTTTTACCAAGTTCTCCCGTATAAGCCACCAAATAGCCCGGTTTTATTCCGTTTCTGTAGATTGGTCGTTTTGTTTGTGAGATGATCGTAATCGTAATATCTAATTTTGAATTGCTGATCGTATCGCCGCCGATGATCTCTACACCGTATTGTGTTGCCGCATCTCTAAAACCTTGTGCCAATTCGCGCATCTGAGCCTTGGTGATGCTCTTTGGCATAGCAACGCTTAAGAGTGCGTATTTGGGCTTTGCGTTCATCGCGATGGCATCGGATATATTGACAAGCATCGCTTTCTTTGCGATCTGATAGTGGCTCATCCACTCTTTTTTAAAATGTATATTCTCAAAGAAGGCATCTTTAGAGTAGACGAAACCCTCAATATAGGCACCGTCATCACCGATGAAGCGATTTTGGAACAGAGAAATGAAGTAACTCTCAGGATTCAAATAGAACTCTTTCAAAAAAATTATCGAATTCTACAACTATTGCTTTTTAATCTCCGTTAAAAAGGGGCTGAAAAGCTCTTTTTTTACTTGAATTTGATACAATGAAGGCGATGTCATATTACAAAATTCAGGAGATACTCTATGAAATACTCCATCGCAAAAATATTCAAGAACATCACGAATCACTTCACACTGCTCTTTATATTCTTAACTCTCATTGTCGCCCTCTTTGCAGATTTTAAGATCTCCGATAAAAAGATCGAGATATTGACCGTACAGATTGAAACTGCGCAAAAACTCAACTCTATTTCCAAAGAGAATCTCAATCTTGCTATGATTCAATTCACGGGTGAGAGGACTAAATTCAAAAACGACATAGAGAGACTTAAAGAGCTTTACAAACTTGATCTCTTGGGAGAGTACTATTTAAATAACAAGTTTGAATACATGAATGACCTGCAAGAGCTTGAAACCCGTTTAACGGCCTATTCCGACGAACTTGAGAGCTATTTAAAAAGTGATATCAACGAAACGAAAAGCACTCTTTTAACGAACTCTTATGAGACTCTCTACACATCTCTCAAGGATATTATGTATAAAGATATCTTTTACAATCAACGAAAAAGCGACCTCCTCTTCTCTATCGCCGTTGTGACCCTCATACTCAGCTTATCCGTTTTAGTATGGTATAGACGCCGTCTGAAGATGATCTATGAGGATATTCTCTTTTTGTATGCGATCGAGAGAGATAAAAACGGCTATACAATCGCGACAGAGGAGATGGATGCCATCGCCATACGCATGAAGCGTAAACCGGTTGCGACTGAAAATCCTGCTAATATCGACCCTTTGACCCAGATAAACAACCATAAAGGGTTGGTGAGTTCATACGCAGAGAAGAAAGGGATGAAGGACAGCAATTTCGTTTCCGTTACCGTTTTAGAGATAGACAATATTACAAAAACCAATCGTCTCTTCTCGCAAGAAGCGACACAGGCCATATTGAAAAAGATAGCCTACACGATATCTTTGCATGAACAGCCCACGGACGTCATTGCCAGAACAGATTACAATCAATTCACCATCATCTTCTCAAGACCGACCAAAGAGCTTGCCTATAAAGATATAGAACACATACGCCAAAGTATCGCCGAGATCAGAGTCAAATCGGAGCTTAAAGGTATCATACAGATAACGGTGAGCGGCGGATTCATTATCAAAGCGGCCAACAAGCATCTTGATGAGGCGATACGACAAGCCAAAGAGGTTCTACAGCATGCCAAATCGATGGGCGGCAACCGCGTATCACAGCAAAGAGATCTAGCTGAATCCCATTTTTAATGTATCGTATGGTGACACAAACAATTATTAGTGTCTCAAATAGTAACAAACTTCTACTATCTTCTTGAAAAGTGCCCATTTAACCTTGCAAAAGGCTAAGTGAGGTATAATCAGCATTATTTTATTTTTTAGAATGAAGGAAAGCTAATGAGTATTCCTATATATACTTACGACGCAATTATTGTTGGTGCAGGTCTAGCCGGCTGTGCAGCAGCAAGAGAGTTGCAAAATGCCGGCAAAAAAGTTGCAGTTATTACGAAACTACACCCCCTTAGAAGTCACTCCGGTGCTGCTCAAGGCGGTATCAATGCAGCATTAAGTGATAAAGATAGTATTGAATTACACGAGTTTGACACCGTTAAGGGTTCAGACTATTTAGCTGATCAGGATGCAGTAGAGTTTATGTGTCAAAAAGCACCTGAGACTATCCGCTGGGCGGAGCGAATGGGTGCCGCATTCAGCAGAAGCGCTGACGGCAAGATCGCTCAGCGTCCTTTTGGCGGTCAGAGCTCACCGCGTGCATGTTATGCAAAAGACAGAACGGGGCTTACTCTGCTTCAAACGATCTATGAGCAGGCACATCGTGCAGGCGTTAAGTTCTGGGACGAATGGTATGCATGTGATCTCATCTATAAAAACGGAAAAGTGAGCGGTGTCGTAGCATTCAACATCCGTGATCAACAAGTTGTTATCTTTAATGCAAAATCGGTCATGTTCGCAACGGGTGGTTATGCACGTTCATACAAGATCAACTCAAACGCGCATGCCAATACGGGTGACGGCCTCTCTATCGTAGCGCGTCACGGACTACCGCTTGAAGATATGGAGTTCGTACAGTTCCATCCATCAGGTCTTTCCGGAAACGGTGTTCTTATCTCTGAAGCGGCTCGCGGTGAAGGCGGACGTCTCTACAACTCACTCGGTGAGCGTTTCATGGAAAAATACGCTCCAAATGCCCTTGAGCTTGCTTCACGCGACGTCGTAAGCCGTGCGATCCTTAACGAGATCCGTGAAGGACGCGGTGTAGGTCCAAGAAAGGACGCGGTGTATATCGATCTTCGTCACCTTGGCAAAGAGAAGATCATGGAGCGCTTGCCGGAGCTTCGTGACCTTGCGATCACATTCTTGGGACTTGACATGATCACGGACCCGATTCTCATCTCTGCAACGGCACACTACTCTATGGGCGGTATCCCTGTTGACATCCCTGGACATGTCCGCAAGAACAACACCGAGTTCGTAGAGGGCTTCTATGCAGCAGGCGAGTGTTCATGCGTATCGGTTCACGGTGCGAATCGTCTTGGCGCAAACTCTGTTCTTGAAGCACTTCTATTCGGGCGTTTTGTCGGTAAGACGATGGTAGCCGAGATCGACAACATCTCTCTTCGCCCTGCAACTCAAGCAGATGCTCAAAAAGCGATCGATGAGATCAACTTCATTCTAAACAATAACGGCAACGAGAGTGTAACGGGTCTGCGTGAAGAGCTCCAACAGTGTATGACCGCAAATGCAGGTGCATTCAGAACGGAAGAGACACTTAAAATCGCGATCGAAAAGGTCAAAGAGTTGCGTGTACGTTTTAACAACATTCGCATCAAAGACAAATCAAAAGTATTCAATACGGAACTTCAAGAGGCGATCGAGTTTGGTCACATGCTTGACTACTCGCTCTTTATCGTTGAGAGTGCCATTGCACGTAAAGAGAGCCGCGGTGCTCACTATCGCGAAGACTTCACAGAGCGTGACGATGAGAACTTCTTAAAACACACGATGGCCTACATGGATGAGAACGGTAACATTTCGCTTGATTATATGAATGTTACTCTTGGCAAACATGAGCTCAAAGCTAGAAATTACTAAGAGGAGAGAGCTATGGAACATAAAATTACAACACAAAAAGTAAAGTTCAAAGTTTTCCGTTTTAACGCGGATCAAGACTATCTTCCTTACTATGAAGACTATGAGATGGAGGTCACATCCGAAGAGGTTGTTTTAGATATTCTTAACCGTATCAAATGGGACCACGACGGAAGTTTCTCATATAGAAGAAGCTGCCGCCACGGTATATGTGGAGCATGTGCCATTAAAGTAAACGGCCGCTCTACACTTGCTTGTAAAGAGCGTATGAACGATATGATCGAACTCTTCGGCAATGAGATCTCTCTAGAACCGCTTAGCAAAAAACGTTCAGTCAAAGACCTTATCATCGACAAAGCCGATTTCTGGGAAAAGCACGATGCAATATACCCTTACCTTATCTCTGACGTCGATGAGCATCCTGAGCATGAGCATATCGTTACACCGGAGGAGGCAGAAGCCCTTTTAGAAGCAGATATCTGTATTCAGTGTGGGGCTTGTCACTACGCTTGTCCGGTCGTTGAGATCAACGAGGATTATTTCGGTCCTGCAGCTTTTGCCAAAGCCTACCGTTTTGAAGCGGATGTACGTGATGATGCACACAAAGAGCGTCTTGACGAGCTCAACACGCTTGGTCAAGGTGTTTGGGATTGTGTTAAATGTTATGAGTGTCAAGAGGCTTGTCCAAAAGATGTCAATCCGATCGAAAAGATCACAAAACTGCATCAGATGCTCTTTACAGAGGGTGTTGCGGGAAGCAATGTCGCTACACGCCATGCCGTCGGTTTCAAACACTCGATCGCAAGACACGGTGTGCTTGACGAGGGTGGCTTAGTTCTCTATTCGGAAGGTCCGTCGATAGTCAAACACATTCCGGTAGCATTTAAGATGTTTACAAAGGGCAAAATCGTCATGCCTTGGAACATGCCAAAATCAGATAATCTTGATGAGATTAAAAAACTTGTTAAATCTTCATCAACCGTGAAGTTCTAGGAGTGAGAGAATGAAAAAACTAAGATACGCTTTATTTACGGGATGTACCGCAAAACAGAGTACGCCCGAGCAGATGATGTCAACGATGGCAGTCGCGAACAAACTTGGAATTGAGCTTGTAGAGCTTACCGAAGCATCATGCTGCGGTGCTTCACATCTTCAAGATTTTGATGATTTCTTATCTCTTGTCTTAAATGCTCGTAACATTGCATACGCTGAAAAGCATGGTTTAACGATGGTTACTATCTGTAATACGTGTCAGCTTAATACCGCTATGACAAAACACAGACTCGACAAAGATGCTTCACTCAAAGCACGCGTAAACGAGAAACTTGCAGAGGTGGGCTTAGAGTACAAGGGTACGTCAGAGATCACGCACTTCTTGTATGCGATTATCGATGACTTCGGTCTTGATAAGATCAAAGAGATGGTTAAAACACCACTCAGCCAATTCAACATTGCACCGTTTTACGGATGTCATAATATTCGCCCTTCAGAGCTTCAAAACGAGACGCATAGAGGTCATGAAAATCCATACCGCCCTACTTCGCTTGATGATCTCATCATCGCTTGCGGCGGGGTAAATGTTGACTATGAAGAGAAAAATAAGTGCTGTGGATTCCACGTTGAGCTTCAAGCACCGCACACGGCTGCCGTTCTTACGGGTAAAGCAATAGCAGGTGCTATGGATGCAAACTCTGACTGGATGGTAACGCCGTGTCCGCTTTGTCATCTAAAGCTTGACACACAGACTGCACACGCTTCTGAAGCTATCGGCCGTGAAGTAGCACTTCCTGTTCTTCACATGCAGCAGATGCTAGGTCTTGC
>JACXUD010000371.1 GCA_014764025.1 Campylobacterota bacterium
ACGAAGTAACGGGTACGTTTCTTTAGAAAACAAGGGAACCGCTCGCGTAGCGATGTTTCTTTAGAAAACAAGGGAACCGCTCGCGTAGCGATGTTTCTTAAGAAAATGTGCTTAGACTACTCCAGTAGTCTTAACCTCTCTCTTTCACATGCCGATTCTTGGCATGTGATTTTTTTGTCTTTTTTTTAAATCTCCAAGACTCTTTGGTACGCTGCTTGCTTTAGACTCTAAATTACCTTTCAAAGGCATTTTATGGGATTTAGAATTAATACGAACATAGGTGCGATGAACGCGCACAAATCGGCAGTAATGAACAGTGTCGGGCTTGACAAGAGCCTTAACTCTCTAAGCTCCGGTCTTAGAATCAATAAAGCGGCAGACGATGCGGCGGGGCTCTCTATTGCCAATAAACTCAAAGCACAAAGCCAAGGTCTTGGTCAAGCGATCCGTAACGCAAACGACGGTATCGGTCTTATCCAGACTGCCGACGGTGCGCTCGAAGAGTACGGCAACATCATGAAGCGCGTGCGTGTCCTTGCAACACAAGCAGCCAACGACACGCAAGATGCAGACTCAAGAAGCTATATCCAAAAAGAGGTCGATGCACTGCTCGCCGAAGCGAGCGACATCGCCCAAGCGACCAAGTTCAACGGAATGCAGCTTCTAACAGGTGCTAGCGGTTCGCTTGGTACGGGAACTTTCGTCTTCCACGTAGGTGCATACAGCAATGAGACCCAAAGCGTTGCTATCGGCAATGCGTCGGTCGGTGTTATGGCGGCAACGGCGGCAACCGCGGTCGATGTTGACACCCAAAGCAAAGCCGAACTCTCGATAGGGTATATGGATACGGCGATCAAAGCGGTTGATAGTCTGCGCGCTACGCTGGGTGCGGCGCAGAATAAGCTAGAGGCTACGATCAGAAATATCTCTGTTACAGAGGTGAACGTAACGGCGGCAGAGTCACAGATCCGTGACGTTGACTTCGCGGCAGAGTCTGCAAACTTTGCAAAACACAACATTCTTGCACAGTCGGGTTCA
>JACXUD010000372.1 GCA_014764025.1 Campylobacterota bacterium
GTACCGAAGTTGCAGATAAGATCGTTAACGCACATAGCGACCAAGTCGATCCCAACCGTATCGTGAATACCTGAGTCAATCGCTAGCTTGAGTTTCGTACCTACGCCGTCAGTCGCTGCTAACATTACAGGCTCTTTGAACCCTTTTGGAAGTTCGAACGCTCCAGCGAAAGAACCTATTCCACCTATTACTCCCGGTATCTGAGTAGATTTTACGTGAGGTTTAATATTTTCAACGAAACTGTTGCCTGCATCTATATCGACACCGGCATCTTTGTAGCTAATTTGGCTCATGGAAACTCCAATTAAAAAGTATGCAATTATAACTTATGAGAGTTAAGAGTAGAGTTAAGAGGGATCTTTTGCTCCATAGAGGAGCAAAAATTATGCACCTTGCGGAAGATCACACTTTTTTGTGATGATGCAAAGAGGGCAGAAGTTGAGAATACCTGCAATAAGCGGGATAATACCTAGATAGAACCATACAATCCCCGTGATGAGACCTGCGCCAATCAGTGCAAGACCGATAAGAATACGAAATACTCTGCAAAATGAACGAATTTTATTATAGTTCATGACAAGAAACTCCTAGAATTATTTTTTGGGATTATATCAATAATAGGTTTATATAATTATCAACATTTGCTTAAATTATTGCTACTTAACCTATTTTTAAAACTCTTTAATGCAAATATGCTAAAATCGCTTTACAAAAAAATGGCGCTTAAGCCCCAAATACAGGAAACAATATATGAGAGATTTTATATACCCGGAGATGATGATTCACGTACCGATCTGTACACATAAAGAGCCTGAATCTCTAATGATTATAAGCGCAAATCCAGAGCAGTTAGAGATCGAAGCAAACAAGCATGAAGGAGTCGATACACAAAGAGTTCTTCCTACAATGGATGCATTGAGAAACGCGGCTGATAAAAGTGCCGATGTTGTGGCATGTGAAATGGAGCTCGATGCAGCAGTAATAGCTCATATCTCTCGTATCTTAAGCGAAGAGGGGCTTGTCGTGATGAGACACCC
>JACXUD010000103.1 GCA_014764025.1 Campylobacterota bacterium
CCTCTTAGCTTTGGCTAGGAGGTGCGAGCCCCTCCTATAAATAGAGTAAAAATTGCTCCTTCTAAAATCGCACGTAGAGTTTTTAGAGGTGCCCTTATACATCTTAGAGACAGTTTAAGAGAATTTAAGTAACATAATAACAATAATAAACTACGAGGTTGGCTCATGATTTAAAGCAACAAAACCCTTTTGTATAGAATTCTAGGAGTTCTGATAGTGGTCTATATCGGCATTCTAACGATCACATACGGAGTCTTCAAGAGCTATGCGGTAGAGGAGCGAGGCAAAACTCCAAGACCTTTTGATGCACAACAAAGCGCTCCATACCTATGTAGAAAAGCAGCTAAAGCCCGTAATTTATGAGCTGAAGTCGAGCGGTGCGATGCCTAAGGAGTTCTTTGACCCAAGGCTCCTCTCATTTACCTACATATCCCGAAATATTATGCAGGAGTATAACAAAGAGCGAGATAAGAGGGACATCGAGCCGATACGCTACAAACTGGCCTCGGCAAATCCGAGAAACGAGGTCAATAGAGCCGACAGGAAAGAGGAAGAGATACTCCAAAAGCTCAATCAAAACGAGCTCTCAAAGTACCACGAGCATATCGATCTAGGGAGTAAGGAGTAGATCTTCTATGCGCTTGCGGTCGCAAAAAACGTCGAGTCGTGCATGCAGTGTCACGGTACTCCAAAAGATGCGCCGGCTGCTCTTGTGGCAATGTATGGCGATCGGGCGGGCTTTTACGAAAAAATAGGCGATATAAGGGCCTTTATTTCGGTGACGATGCCGCTGGAAGTGGAGCTCTCTAAGATGCGTAAACTCTACATGATTTTTGCCGGACTGCTCACTATCATATTCGCTCTGCTCATTTTCATCATCTTTTATTTTAGAGGTGCCCTAATATAATTTTTTGGCTGAATTATATTTTTTTTAATTGCTAAGAGGGTATAATCGCACCACTATTTTTTAGGTGAATTACATGAGTAAAAAAGATTTGTACAGACCTAACGTTGCCGCGATAATAGTCTCGAACGAATATCCCGAAAAAAAGGATATTTTTATTGCCCAGCGAAACGATCTCACAGATATTTGGCAGTTTCCCCAAGGCGGAATCGATAAGGATGAAGAGGTGCTATCGGCTCTCTTTAGAGAGCTCAAAGAGGAGATCGGAACCGACAAGATCAAAGTGATCGCGGAGTATCCGGAGTGGATATCTTACGATTTTCCCGAGCAGATAGCCAAGACGATGAAGCCTTATATTGGGCAGAAGCAGCGATACTTTTTAGTGAAGCTTAAAAAGAAGGCGAAGATCAATCTCGATACGAAGCATCCGGAGTTCATCTCTCACAAGTTTGTTGACGTATCCGAGGTTCTAGAACACACCGCACACTTTAAAAAACCGGTTTACGAGAGTGTGATCGCATATTTTAAACAAGAGGGTTATCTTTAATGTTAATAGTACAAAAATTCGGCGGTACAAGCGTTGGTGATCTGGAGAGAATCCAGAATGTTGCAAACCGAGTCAGCAAGACCAAAAAAGAGGGACACGATCTCGTCGTCGTAGTTTCGGCTATGAGCGGTGAGACCAATAAGTTGATCTCGTATGCCGAGCACTACTCCAAGACGCCAAAGCGCAGCGAATTGGATATGCTTCTAAGTTCAGGCGAACGCGTAACGGCCGCACTGCTTGCGATAGCACTCAATGAGATGGGTCATGATGCCGTCTCTATGAGCGGCAGACGTGCAGGAATCGTGACGGACAATATTCATACGAAAGCACGTATCGAAGAGATCGACCCTACGATGATGCAGAGTGCGCTCAAAGAGGGAAAAATCGTCGTCGTTGCAGGATTCCAGGGCGTTTCGCTTGATGGGAACGTAACCACGCTAGGACGCGGCGGAAGCGACTTGTCCGCCGTAGCCATCGCCGGTGCGCTTAATGCCGATCTTTGCGAGATCTTCACCGACGTAACGGGTATCTTCACGACCGACCCAAGAGTAGAGCCAAAAGCAAAAAAACTCGAGAAGATCTCTTATGATGAGATGCTGGAGCTTGCAAGCTTGGGCGCGAAAGTCCTTCAAAACCGTTCTGTAGAGTTGGCAAAAAAACTCAATGTAAATTTAGTATCACGATCAAGCTTCTCTGATGAAGAGGGAACATTAATTACCAAGGAAGAAAACATTATGGAAAAACCGTTAGTAAGTGGAATTGCGTTAGATAAAAATCAAGCTCGTATCTCTTTAATGGGCGTAAAAGATCGTCCGGGTATAGCATCGGATATATTCACGAAACTCGCAAATAGCGGCGTAAACATCGATATGATCATTCAAAACGTCGGTCATGACGGCTCTACGAACATCGACTTTACCGTTCCGATGGGTGACTTGCATGATGCAAAAAATGTCGTAGATACCTTTGTAGCAAGCGGCGATATCCGTGAAGACTCTTATGACGACAGCATCTGTAAGGTATCGGTCGTAGGTGTCGGTATGAAGTCTCATTCAGGGGTGGCGGCAAAAGCATTCTCTGCAATGGCATGTGAAAACATCAATATCAATATGATCTCGACCTCAGAGATCAAAATATCTATGGTGATCGCGCAAAAGTATGCAGAGCTTGCGGTACGCAGCCTGCACGATGTCTATCAACTGGATAAATAGTCTTTAAATGCAGGATTTCGCACAATGGAGCCTAGATGCTATTCGTGAAGAGGGGGGCTCTTTAAGCTGGCTTGAAGAGCTTCGTTTTGATTGGACGGCGACGACGCTTCAAGCTCTTGCGCAGATACTCGGAGGCAAAACTATCGTCTTGATAACCGATGAGAAGCGAAAATGGTTTGAACACTATATTTTGAGTAATCTCAACGGTGCAGCAATGGAGCGCCCGCTCTTGCCTGTCGTCTCCATCGACAGCCTTTATGCCCACTATAATCATGTAAGCGGCGGCGATATGATCGATATCGTCGATGATCTGCTCAGCATCTCCTTTAAGGGCGACTACTTCTGCTGGTACATCGGGCGCGGAGATGATAAACGTGCCGATATCGCCAAACGTAAAGAGAATAGTTACTACTGGATATTCGATGAGGATTTCGGCAATAGCTTTAAGCTCAAATCGTTCGACCCATATCTTGATATAAAGCTTTTGCAGCTCTATCGCCTTTTGAACGCTTCGTTAAATGCTGCAATGTTCGGTGAGATAGATGTCGGAGAGTGAAAAAGTCGTTTCGCACATTCTAGTCGCCTCCGAATTAGAGAATCAGATCGCCTCGTATGAGTCGCGACTCTCGCCGCTTCGAGTCGTCTCGTTCTTTCGAGAAGAGTTCAAAATAGAGGATGCAAGGGCCGTCGTCGCAGAGGCTTATATCAGCGAATCAAAGACGAAATATATTATCATCGCCTCAAACTCCATCAATGTTTATGCTCAAAACTCGCTTTTAAAGCTACTAGAAGAGCCGCCTGCCAATATCGAGTTTATCATCATCACGGCTTCAAAATCCAATCTGCTTCCTACGATTAGGTCTCGCCTTCCAATTCAGAGGGTTCGAACACCCAAAGAGGTGACGATCCTTGATTTGAATCTCTCTAGATTGAGTTATGCACAAATCTTCGAATTCTTAAAAGAGAATGCACAGCTGCCAAAAGCCGATGCCAAGAGAGTTATCGAAGCGCTCTACCATCGTGCGACCGTCGTCGATAAGCTTATGCTGACTCCAAGACAGCTGAACGCTTTTGAGAGAGCCTATAGACTTTTGGAGCTGAACGGGCGGGTGCAAACGATGTTGGCCCTTATCCTGATGAGTTTTATGGGAGGTTTGGAGTGAATATAGAGCTTTTATCGACTCATTCCGATCTGAAATCGCATCTCAAAACGCTCGGTGTCGATACCGGCGGCATCGAGATACTCGCTTCAAAGGGAGAGCTTTACTATGTATATATTAAAGATCTTCATGTCGGAGCAGCCAATATCTTAAAGCAAGATGCACTCTCGATCGGCGCAGATTTGGCCGTACCGCGCGGTACGGTCGTTGCCGCACAGAGTTCCGTGGATTGTATTCTCATTGCGACTAGAAGAGAGCTGCAGATACTCTCGAAAAAGGAGCTTGCGCAGCCATTTGGACTTAAAGGCGTGGCTAAAGAGCTAGCAGAGATAGCAAGGCTTCATCCGGTGCAAAGAGTTGAGATCATGGGTATCATCAACGCCAACGACGACAGCTTTTTTAGCGGCAGCCGTTTTAAAGATTCACATGCCATAAATGCGATCGAGAGGATGATAGAGGAGGGTGCGGATATCATAGATATAGGCGGCGTCTCATCAAAGCCCGATTCACATGCCGTATCGCCCCAAGAGGAGCTTGAGCGGATACGCTCTATAGTCGATGCGGTTTATCGACAAAAGCTCTATGAGAAGGTGCGTTTTAGCCTTGACAGCTATGAACCTCTGCCGATCCGCTATGCGCTCGATCGAGGTTTTGGCATAATCAACGATATTACGGCGTTGGAGAACGATGCCGTGTGCAAGATAGCCGCCGAGTATCGGGTGAGCGTAGTTTTGATGCACATGCAAGGAAGGCCGGAAACGATGCAGCATAATCCGTATTACGGTGATGTGGTGCAGGAGGTCTATGAGTTTTTACACGCTCGCAAAGAGAGAGCGCACTCATTTGGCATAGATGATATTATCCTTGATGTGGGCATCGGCTTTGGAAAGCGATTGGAAGACAATATCAAGCTAATAAACTCGCTAGCTACGTTTCGCCGTCTGGGTGCGCCTCTGCTTGTGGGAGCTTCACGAAAATCGATGATCGATCAGATCTCTTCATCTCATGTTGATGAGCGAATAGCCGGAACACTTGCGATCCATCTTGAATCGATCGAAAACGGCGCCTCAATCCTTCGTGTGCATGATGTATATGAACACAAGCAGGCCATTAGAGTTCGGCAGAGTTTACGGGGCTACAAGGAGCAGTCATGAAATTTCCTATGTTAGGCGATATCGCAACGAAAGAGATCGTTTCGATAGACCAAGAGGGGCGTATCTCGGAGGCGATAGAGCTTATACTTGAGTATGAACATAGAAACATCGTCGTTACGGCACCCGATCAGAACTATATATTGAGCGTACTTGATATATTAGCACTCAAGGCGCAAGGGTTTGATCTGCAAAAGAGAGTCAAAGAGATCCCTTTAACGCCGATCCCCTCGATGCAGCGTTCAAAAAACGTTTTGGATACCTTGGCATACGTCAGCGAAGGGATCGAATATATATGCGTGATCAATAGCGAAAACAGACTCTATGGGCTTATAAGTCACACAGATATCATCAATAATATAGATCCCGATACGCTGATGAATAACTACAGGCTTCAAGACTATCTGAGGCTTGGAAAACGTATGAAGTGGATAGGCAAAGAGGAGATAACCTTTAAACTGCTTCACGACATGGTTCAAGGTACGTACGATAACGCTATCATCGTCGAAAAGATGAAGCCCATCGGTATAATCACTACCAAAGATCTGATGATGCTCATTAAAAGAGATGCGGATCTAAACAAAAGCGTCGAGAACTATATGTCCTCTCCTGTAGAGAGCGTCAGTAAAGAGATCTCCGTTAAAGAGGCGCTTGAGTTCTTGAAAAAGAGACGCTACAAACGGCTGGTGGTTGTCGATGAAGAGGGGAAATTGGCGGGAATCGTTTCGCAAAAAGAGCTTGTATCGCTTACCTATTCGCATTGGGCCGTCTTGATGAAAGAGTATCAAGAGGAGCTTAGTGAGATAAACTCGATGCTGATGCACAAAAATCGAGAGTATGAGAATCGTGCTTCGTTCGATTCATTGACGGGGCTCTATAATCGCTACAAATTCTCGGAACTCTATGTGACCGCCTATAGAACAATGTTGCAGCGAGAGAATAAGCTTTCGCTTATTCTGCTTGATATCGATCACTTTAAAAGAATTAATGATACCTATGGGCACAATATAGGCGACAGTGTCCTCAAGCGGATAACTCAAACGCTAAAAGAGAATATTCGAAATATAGATATCGCCTGCAGATGGGGCGGCGAGGAGTTTTTATTGCTTCTGCCCACAGCGACACTGCAGAGTGCGATATCCATTGCAAACAAGATACGAGAGAATATTCATGCCATCGAGATGGAACCTACCGGAGGGGTCACTATTAGCTGCGGTGTGAGCGAAGTGCGAATAGGCGAAGAGATGGAAGAGGTTGTCGAGAGAGCCGATAGGGCCCTCTATTTGGCTAAAAACAGCGGAAGAAACTGTGTTAAAAGCGAGCTTGACCTTTAAAAGGAGGCCATCTCTTAGAGCATGATTCCTTTGATCATGAAGAAGAGAACAGCTGCTAGTACTGCAGCGGCAGGTACCGTGATGATCCATGCTGCAACGATCTTTTTAACGGCGTCACGTTTGACGAACTCCACCTTTTTGGCCTCTTTGATACTCTTTTTGGCATCTTTGATCATCTTCTCCTCTTGGGCGATCATCTTGTAGAGCTCCACGATACGCTCATAATCCTCTTTTGTTTTTGATTCGCGAGCCTCAAGTGATGCTAGCTGTGCTGCATAAGCGTTGAGGTTGGCCTTTT
>JACXUD010000104.1 GCA_014764025.1 Campylobacterota bacterium
TCCTCCAAAAGTTTGATGATATTCTCGATATGGTCTTTTTTCAAAGACAAACTTTGGGAAATATTGTTGATTAAACGGTTCATTTTTAAGTAGCTATTAGAGGTGCCCATTATTCATCCTATGGCGTTGCGTCTGCAGAACTATACCGAGCATCTAGAGGAGGAGGTAGAGAGCCGTGTGAGCGATCTGGCCGTCTTTTCGGCTATTTTTGAGAACTCTAGCGAGGGGATGATCCTCACCGATGAGAGTGAGAAGATCACAAGGGTCAATCGTGCGTTTATGAAGATCTCCGGATATCACTCTAAAGATGTGATCGGCCTTACTCCAAGAGTCTTGAAGTCAACACGCCAAGAGAGAGATTTCTATGAAAAGATGTGGAGAAGCATAGAAGAGAGCGGTTTATGGAGCGGCGAGATAATCAATAAAAACGCCAAAGGCGAGGAGTACTACGAGTATCTCACCATCCTTAAGCTGGTATCTCAAGAGAGCGGTAAGGTCAACTATGTGGGGATCTTTTCGGATCTCTCTCAAATACACTACAACATGCGGCGGCTTCAAGACCTGATAGATCTGCAGAGCAATATAATCTTGGTCACCGACGGTTCGAAGATGCTCTTTGCCAACAGAAGTCTCGTGCGCTTCTTCGGATATGAGACGCTTGAGCAGTTTTTAGAGAAACATCGCTGTATCAGTGAGCTTTTTCTTCAAAAAGAGAACTACTTCCATCCCTCAAAAGCTCCTGCGGGAAGCAACTGGGTGAGCTAAATCGCCACACTGCCAAAGCAAGAGCGGGTCGTCTCTATGGTCGATCATCTCTCACGCCAAAAGGTCTTTAATATCGTTATCAACCACTATGACGATAATACGAATATCGTTCTCCTCTCCGATATCAGCGATACGGTGATAGAGAGTGACCGACTGCGCGAAAAGGCGCAGCATGACGCATTGACGGGATGCTATAACCGCGAGTATCTCTATGACAGCTTCGATGCCATTATAGAGCAAAGAGCAAAAGATCGCTCTAGGGCTGATTTTGATGGATATCGACCATTTTAAAAGATACGCACGGTCACAATATCGGGGATGCGGTCCTACGCGAGATGAGCGCACTCGTGCGACGAAATATACGCGACAGTGATTTTGTGGTGCGCTGGGGCGGCGAGGAGTTTATCATCGTCGTCAAGGTGCATTCGCTTGAGGATCTTTTGATGATAGCGCATAAGTTCCGCCAAAAAGTGGAGCTCAACCGGTTTAGCTCCATAGGTCATCTCACATGCAGTTTCGGAGTGGCTATACACCATGAAAAAGAGACGCTGGAGAGGGTGGTAGGCCGAGCGGACGAGGCGCTCTATAAAGCAAAAGAGGGAGGACGCAACCGTGTTGACGTCAGCGTCTAAAGAGCGCTTTGAACTTCTGATCGGAGATGTGGCTCGGCTCTTGGACCACCTCTAAAGCCTCAAGGCTAACGCCTGCATGAATAAAGTACTCTAGCTCCTCTTGCACAAGCGGCCACGGCGGGCCCGCTCGTTTTGAACTCTCATCCTTGACATGGGCTATAACGAGCATCTCTGCTTTTGGTGCGAGCAGCGAAGCGATGGCACGGATGATCGCCTCTCGAAACTGAGGCGGAAGCGATTGAATCGTAAGCGCCTCATAGACAAAATCATACGCCCCTATCATCTCGCTCGGCAGTTCAAAGACGTCATGCACCAAAAACTCGATATCTTCATCGATAAAACGCTCTTTGCACCATGCGATGGCAGATTCGGATATATCGATCGCCGTGGTGGCGTAACCTGCATTGGCGATCGCTTTTGCATCATCGCCCAGCCCGCATCCGATCACGATGGCCTTTGGTTTGCACCCCTTTTCACATGCCGGATTTTTTTGCAGATACTCAAGCAGATGAGCGTTGGCGCGCATACTTGCCCAAGGTATCTTTTCGCTTTGGTTGTAGTTGTTTTTATAGAGCTCTTCAAACCAAGCGCACGACTCTTTGTGTCTCATCATCTATCCTATAAGCTCTTTGAGGTTTTTGGCACTCAAAAGAAGAAGCGAATCGGACTTCATCGCCTTGAGCTCCGAGCTAAAGCCCCGTTTGGCGATGATGACGTAGATATCCGCATCGATGTGAAGCGATTTTGCTTTCGCCTGAAGTTTGGATAGCTCGCTTTTGGTCACCTTTGAGTTTGAGTAGCGGCATATTCCCGCAACGCGTCTGCCCGAAGCGGTCGTGCCTAAAATATCCAACTGCTCCTTTTGATCCCAATACTCGCCGAGTCGGACAAAAGGGTCATTTGAGAATCTTTTGGCAAGCAGTTGATGCCCAAGGCGCAAAAAGGTGTGCTCAAAGAGCTCCTGCTTATGGGCATTGAAGCGCTCTTCAAACTCCTTATACTCTTTTGACTTGATACTTTTATAGATCAAAGCCACGAAAGCGAACCAAAAGCGCATAAAGGGCGAGGCGAAATAGAGTTTGTCCGATACGCTCTCTTCTCCCTCAACGCGGCTCATTTTGAGCGTTTCGCTGCTGATGAGCTCTACAATGCCTGAATCGAGTGCTTTATGGACCAAAGGGGCACCTTCGTTTTTGCCCAGACGCGCCTTTTTATAAGCCGAGTGTATGCGGCCGTCCCCCAAAGCGACACCGCTTAGGAGCGAGTGCAGGGCAGGGTTGTTGGCGGTATAGTCGGATGCCTTTTTATAGAGCAGCGCATAGTGCTCCAAGATGCTCTCCTTAAGGGCTTCCATCACCCCTTTTTGTCTCTCGAAAGGCTTGTTCAAGCCGCCGAATACGGCAAAAAGCTCAATAGCCTCTTCCATATCGGCAAGATCGTTGCGGCGGCAAAAAGCTCCAAAGTTTTCATAAGCGGATTCTGTTTTTTTTATCATGGCCGGTGCTCCGTAGCGTTGTGTCTGAAATCTTCACAAAAAGTGACAACTTGCTCCAATCGAAGCGGTTTAGAGAAGTAGTAGCCTTGAATCTCGTCGCAATTTTCGGCTCTTAAGAACTCTAGCTGATCCTCTCTCTCCACTCCTTCGGCGGTAATGGCGAGCCCAAAAGCTTTGGCCATAGCGATGATGGCCTTTGCGATAGCGGCGCTCTCGGATGAACCCGGCAGATTCTCGACAAACGACTTGTCGATCTTGAGCCGAGTAACGGGAAGACGCTGTAGATACGAGAGCGATGAGTAGCCGGTTCCGAAGTCGTCGATCGCCAAACCGATATTCATGTAGCGAAACTCTATCAGGGTGTCAAACTCGTGTTTGTCATTGGTCGCCGTATAGCTCTCTGTGATCTCAAGCTCGATATAGCGCGGCTCGATCTTTGTCTTGTGTATCACCTCTTTGAGGGTATGGATCATATTGGAGTGCTTGATCTGTACGTTGCTGACATTGATGCTGATCTTATCGAGCCTGATCCCGAGTGATTGCATCTTGACAAAGTCGCTGCACGCCTTCTCTAGAACCCAAGCCCCTATGGGCAGAATAAGATTGGTCTCCTCTGCAATAGGTATAAAGCGGTCGGGAGGGATGAACCCAAGCTCCGCAGAGTTCCAGCGAATGAGTGCCTCAAGCGATACGACGCGATTCTCTTTAAGCGAAATCTTGGGCTGGTAGAGAAGATAGAACTCACTAAAGTCGTTTATAGCAGATTTGAGCGCATCAATGATCTTGATCTTCTCTTGGATATACATAGAGAGGTCTGTACTAAAGAAGTGGTAGCGGTCGCGCCCCTCCTCTTTGGCCTTATACATCGCCAAGTCTGCATTTTTGCTCAGCGTTACGGTGTCGCGTCCGTCATCAGGGAATATAGCGATACCGATGCTGCAGGTTGCATTGATGGTGTGTTCGCCGCATATAAAGGGTCGATTGAAATCATCAAGAATCTTCTTTGCAATATATTCGACCGTCATGACCTCTTTGATATCTTGGATAAGTACATTGAACTCATCGCCGCCGATGCGTGCGAGCGTATCTGCACTGCGCATAATGCCCTCAAGGCGTCTGGCGACGTTTATGAGAAGAAGATCGCC
Organism: Campylobacterota bacterium; assembly: GCA_014764025.1. Taxonomy (GTDB): domain Bacteria; phylum Campylobacterota; class Campylobacteria; order Campylobacterales; family Sulfurimonadaceae; genus JACXUD01. The sequence continues at coordinate 4,038 of JACXUD010000104.1, forward strand.
TATGTCGTGCCCGAGGGTGTCGTTGACGTGTTTGAAGACGTCAAGATCGATAAAGAGCAGCGCTACTTTCGTTCCGTTGCGTTTTGCAAGCTCCAAGGCGTGTTCAAGCTGAAGCTGAAAGTAGCGTCTGTTTGGAAGCGAAGTGAGCGAGTCGTGTTCGGAGAGATAAGCAAGAGTCTCTTGCGAGAGCTTGAGAGAGTTCTCGCGCTCATCGACGGCTTTGGCAAGCAGGTCGATACTTTGAGAGATCGTCTCCAGTTCATCGCCGCTTTGAAGAACGGGCGAGGGGGAGTAGTCGCCTTTTTGGATCTTAATGATCTGTGTCATGAGTGCGTGCATAGGTCTTGAGAGGTAGCGTAAAAAGAGGAGCCTAAAGAGCAGAGCGATAGCGATGAGTATCACCCCCAATACGGCGAGAAGCTGAAGACGGTTCTCGTTGAGGTTCTTGGTGAAGGACTCGATGCCAAAAGTTATGATGAAATAGATCTCTTTATCTTGCGCTTGGAGTTTCAAAGCGCTTGAATAGCTCTCTTTATCGTTGATAATCGCAAGATTGTCCAAAGATGGCTGTTCGCCTATGGTAAGAGCCTTGCCCGGCTCTGCATAGGAGTCGTTTACAAAAAGAAGAAGATCGAGATCTTTCGAGAGGTTCTCGTAGTAGCTTTTTGGGTATCGGTGAGTCAGTTTGATATGGGCTATGACGGATGGGTTGTTGCTCTCATAGAGCGACTGGTGCGCCGTAGTAAAGAGTTCGTGATCTTCATAGTGGTAGGTTATTTTCGATCCGTTCTTGACTTCGTCGCTTTTGTAATAGGACTTATGGCGTACGTTGGGAACAAGTTCGTTTTGCGTATTTGATAGGGTATAGTAGTCGTCATGCTCATATTTGCAGTAGGTGACCTGCTTCGCCTCTATAAAAGAGAGAAAACACATCTGATAACCCAGATCGGTGGAGATGACATAGGAGATAAGCTCTTCGTTGTGGCCGTAGAGTGCGATGGCATGGTTGAGTGATATCTTAACCCTCTTCAAGAGCTCTTTGGCGATGATCTTCTTCTCTTCGTCAAGCAGGATCGCATTATAGTGAAGAGGGTTTTGATAGTTGTTGATCAGGCTGATAGAGGCGAGTAAAAACTCGTCTGTCTGTATGAAACGCACCCCCCTGCGGAGTTTTTCGTCATTTTTATGAAGCTCCGAAAGGAGCCTTTCAAAAGCGTGCTGAGTCCGCTTGAGCGTACTTTTGTAGTTTGACTCTTGCAGAAATTCGTTTACGTAGAGCCCCACCGTCAAAATCGAGATGACGACGGCGCCTATGACAAATAGAAGCAGCTTATTGGAGAGGTTGGTTTTGGCAAAGTTCATTAAAAGATCGGCTCGACTCTCTCAACGTTATCTTTTGTCACAAGCTCTACGGGAATGAAGCGGTGTTTCTTGACTCGCTCCCCTTTGATCAGCTGCAGAGCCGTCTGTGCAGCGGCGCTGCCCCCTAGCGGAAAGAGGACCGAACCGCTTTGAGAGCCTTTGCGAATCGCCTCTCTGGCTTCACTCGTATAGTCGCAGCCGACCATGATGATGGTAGATGGGTCGATATTGTAGCGCTCAAGCGCCGAGCGTACGCCGCTGAGCATGCTGTCGCTTTCGGAAAAGATAGCATCCACTCTGATCCCCTCGGCCAGCAGCTTCTCCATCTCTATGATGGCATCTTTGCGCAGGTAGTTTCCGGTTCTTTTGATCACTTTGATACCCGGATATTTTGCCATGAGATCCAAAAAGCCCTTTGAACGCAGATGGGTGACGTCTGCCGTCTGAATCCCCTCGAAGAGAAGGACGGTGCCTTTGCCGTGCAGCTCTTTGGCGATGTATTCGGCTCCGATGGCACCGATTTTGATGTTGTCGGAGTTTATGAAAGCGGAGTAGTTCTCCCCCTCGATGCCGCGGTCGAGAATGATCACCTTGACACCGTTCTTCATCGCTTTATCGACGGCAGGTACGACCGCTGCGGCATCATTGGTGCCTAGAATAAGCACATCGACTCTTTGTGCGGCGAACTTCTCTATCTGATGGATCAGCATAGAGGTCGAACCCTTTGCGTCCGAAGAGATAAAGTGTACATCGGGAAGATTTTGGAGAGCTCTTTGCACCTCTAAAACTTGAGCTTTGCGAAAATCGTTCGCCATGGTGTCTTGTGCAAAAACGATGAGGTGTTTCGCACTCTCTGCAAAGAGCGCCGTTGCAAAGAGGAGTGTCAAGAGAGTGATGATATTTTTCGCGATTTTCACGGTTTTGCCTTATTGTTTATATAGAGATCATGCCTCTGTGAAGAGGTGAATTGAAATGGTGTATTTTACCACCAATATTCTAATTGTAGGCCTATATTGTCGCCTTGGGTTTTGTTTTGATAATCGGCGGTGCCTACAAGACCCTTGGCATCATCGTTCCAAAAGGCCTGTGTATAGAAAAGGCGTAGTACCGGGCGCTCGGAAAGCCCTCGTTTGAGTGCAAACTCGAGTGCAGCAGAGATTTTGGCGAGCCGATAGATCTTAT
>JACXUD010000373.1 GCA_014764025.1 Campylobacterota bacterium
GTGATTCAATTGATGAAGTCATGTGCGCTTTGATAGCGTCTGTGAGCTCCAGATGTCTTCCAGTGATGGAGATATTCATAGAGAATTCCTTGAGTTGTAGTAAAACGCGATTATAGCATTAGGGCACCTCTAAAAACCCTTAACTCGTTTTTATAACTTTTGAATGGTTCTTCGAAAGTAGCGTATAGGCTCACTGAGAAGGGAAGGATCATTCACCGAAACAGAGACGTTGAGTATAACATTTCCTGATGATTCGGGCGTAGAGATGATAAAATAGTCGTTGCATCCCGACGCAGCAGAGTAGATATACTCGGCCGTAATATTAACGTCATAGATGCCCTGTGAAAAATTCCAGCCGTTTTGACAGCCGTTCTTTGCAATTTGCAGCAGCGCATATTCTGTGGCGCTTTTGTTTAGAAGAGCCGCTTGTTCGTAAGCGTAGATATCGGTTGAGCGCTTATTGAGCTGTGTGCTGAGCGAAAGCGAGAGTGCCATGATCGTTGCAAGCGTTACGATAACGGCGATAGCCATGATCATCGCGAATCCTCTGCGAGAGCTCTTTAGAATACTGTTTTTTCTTTGCATATCGAATACTCCTCGCTTGTCAATTCACTCTTTACACAGAGCTGGATTTTGATGATATCGCCTATCGCCATAAAACGAAAGGTACTCACGCGCTCCATCATGAGCTCTTTGCTTCCGTCTTTGTAGGTTTCACCCTCCCATGGCTGATAGTTATAGTAGAGAAAGAGCGAGCCGTTCTCGTAGGCAAGTGCGTAAGCGCTCCAAGCAAGCTGATAGAACTCATAGACATCGATGCCTGAAAAGTCGTCTGCATTGCTTGAGCTAAACTCGTTCGCGTTGATACCGGCTTGGATCGGGTGAAGAGTCTGCGTTTGATCCACAAGAGCACCGCTCCAGCCAAAGCCGTTGGTCACGTCGATCTCCGAGCCTAAAAAGAAGAGCACGGCATTGCTAAGCGACGCGGTACCGTTTGATAGCGTGTCGATCATGCTGTT
>JACXUD010000374.1 GCA_014764025.1 Campylobacterota bacterium
CTTACTGACCGATAGCGAACCAGTACCGTGAGGGAAAGGTGAAAAGCACCCCGACGAGGGGAGTGAAACAGTACCTGAAACCGGACGCCTACAAGCAGTGGGAGGCTCCTTGAGAGCTGACCGCGTACCTTTTGTATAATGGGTCATCGACTTGGTCTCACGAGCAAGCTTAAGCCGATAGGTGTAGGCGCAGCGAAAGCGAGTCTTAATAGGGCGAATGAGTTCGTGGGATCAGACCCGAAACCGAGTGATCTAGGCATGACCAGGTTGAAGATAAGGTAACACTTATTGGAGGACCGAACCCACACCTGTTGAAAAAGGTCGGGATGAGTTGTGCCTAGGGGTGAAAGGCCAATCAAACTCGGAGATAGCTGGTTCTCCGCGAAATCTATTTAGGTAGAGCGTCATCCGAATACCCCGGGGGGTAGAGCACTGGATGGGTAATGGGGCCCCACAGGCTTACTGATCCTAACCAAACTCCGAATACCCGGGAGTACTAGATGGCAGACACACGGCGGGTGCTAACGTCCGTCGTGAAGAGGGAAACAACCCTGACCTACAGCTAAGGCCCCCAATTCATGGCTAAGTGGGAAAGCAGGTGGGACGACCAAAACAACCAGGAGGTTGGCTTAGAAGCAGCCATCCTTTAAAGATAGCGTAACAGCTCACTGGTCTAAATTAAGTTGTCCTGCGGCGAAGATGTAACGGGGCTCAAGCCATGAGCCGAAGCTTAGGATCAGTGCTTATGCACTGGTGGTAGCGGAGCGTAGTGTGACATAACTCCGTTCCTCTTCTGCGCCTTCGGGCGCAATGGAGGATAGGAGTTTTCTGTGAAGCCGGCCTGTGAGGGATCCGGTGGAGAGATCACTAGCGAGAATGATGACATGAGTAGCGACAAGGAGTGTGAGAGACACTCCCGCCGAAAGTCCAAGGGTTCCTGCTTAAAGCTAATCTGAGCAGGGTAAGCCGACCCCTAAGGCGAGGCCGAAAGGCGTAGTCGATGGGAACCAGGTTAA
>JACXUD010000105.1 GCA_014764025.1 Campylobacterota bacterium
GGTCGGATTTATCAGTTTTTGATCATACTTATGAACATCGGGACGTGTTACCACTACCTCAAGATTCGCATTGTCGATTGCTTGACCAAGCTTATCAGTTATTCTATACGCGATAACCGCTTCAGCCATAGAGAGTTTTTCAGTCTTGTACTCTATCGTATATTTCTTATCAAACTCGATTTGTGCATTGATAAGCTCGTTTACATTTGCATCTGCATCATGGTAGCTACGCATGTACAGGTCACTGCCTTGAACAGGAGATGAAGAGGCGACTATCACGGTTGCCACACATGCTCCGAATATACCGACAATCGAGAGTCCTATTATATACGGCCAAATTTTACCACTATTGCTTTTCACGATTTTGCCTTCTAATGTAAAGTTTTCTTTTTATGTATAGATATATACCATAGATTATAAAACCGTAGAACAATATTTTCACCACTAGGATACTCACTTTATTTGCATTCCCGGCTGCATTCTCAAGTACTATACCTTTGTAAGCGGCAATCTGCTCTGCAATATCCACATATCCGTTATACATAGAACCGGAATACTTTCCTAGCTGCTCTCCGTCTTTTGCCTTTTGAGCTAGAAGCGGAATAATCGTTCCGCCGTAATTACTGCTCATCTCTTTAAAACTCTCAAAGCTCTTACTATAAATAAGAGCCATTAAAAAAGCTTGAACAGGAGACGCTACAGGGCTTAAAACCTGCTTTTTGTCAAAATACTCATATAAAGCGACATCACTAGCCAATATATCAACTTTACTATCGAGCTCAGAGAATGTAAGTAAAATCGTCGGCTCATTGAAATCTTTCATGATCTGACGCTGGAAATCTACAATACTCTCTCCATGCGGAAGCTCACGAACCATAATCAAACGAAGTGAAATACCCGTCTTTTGATAAAGCTCACTACCTAATTTTTCTATCTCTGCACTGAAACTAGGATTGTGTACGACTGTGTCTTTATATAAATATTCTGCTGTAAGAGCTGTTGTGAAACAGATGGTGAGGATGAGGGCTAATAGCCCTCGTGAAATTTTCAAAGAAAATCCCTTAACCTATAAATAGGTGATTTGGTGTAAGTACGGCATAAACGGTATAAATAGCTGATATAATCAACCCGATTGTAATTAATCTATCCATAACTTTGCTCCTTACTTAACTATCTCATAATGATTAGCATTTTCTGTGCTAATCATTTTGATTGATTGTTCATCTTTGATGTTGTAAAACGTCTCTGAATTTGCATTTTGCACGCCTAGACCCCAAACCGTCAATCCAGCCAGGATACTTAAAAGAAGTACAGTAGCGATGAGCATACCAGTTATACCATCAAGAGCGAAAACACTTCTATTTTCATTCATGCTAATCTCCTTATTTGCTTAAGCTAGTGATGTAAGCACCAACAGCTTCTTTTTGTTTAGCATTAAGTCTATCAAACTTAGGCATCTCCCCGATCGCACCTTTTTTACCGTGGTTAAGAACATTAACAACAAGTTCAGGTGTGAAGTGAGCGATATTTGGAGCGACATACTCCATACCTTTACCGTCTTCACCGTGACATGCAGCACATACGCCAGCATAAACTTCAGCGCCCGCACCTTGCATACCGTTTGCTACATAGTTTGATACAGCTTCGATCTCAGCATCAGTGATAAGCTCACCAGTGTTAGCGTTGATCAGACCGTTTCTATCCGGCATCGGCATTTCGCTTCCAAGAAGGTGGTTGTTTGAACCGTTAACTACAACGTGTTTTACGACAACAGCTTCAAGTCTCTTGTTAAGGTTAGCAGCTTTGCCGTCGATACCGTCAGCATTGATACCGTGACATACTTTACACTCTGCCAAGAATACAGATTCACCCATCTCTACAAGTCTATCACCCGTGATGTTTGCATATTCTGCTTCAAATTTAGCATTGTGAGCCGCAGTATCTTCATTATACTCACCGATTTGTGAGTAAGCATTTACCGGGTACCCTACCACAAAGTACCACATACCCCAAACGATGAGCAAGAAGAACATAATAGCCCAACCCATCGGCAGTTCATTTAGATATTCGCCAATTCCGTCCCAGCGCTCCTCAGCAAGTTCACCTTGCGCCGTATCTGTTTGCATTTGACGAACATATTTAATTACAACAAATACCGTAATGATAACAAGTGCGACAGCACCTGCAACAGCCAGCATGTTGACGATATCACCGTTTAATCCACCCTCTGAACTACCTACCGATAAGTAGGTTAGTAGTAACATGAGAGCGACAAAGATAATTCCCCCAAGCGTAAGCTTATTCATATATCTCTCCTATTTCTCTTTATCTTTTGATACGGGTAATACCGGAGCATCACCTATATCATCGTCTAGTGCGATATTGCCATACTTCTCATAGTCTATTCCATCCGCATCCTTCTTTTTCGTGTAAAGATGGTAAATGTATCCATATAAAACCAACACCATAAAGAGTGTTAAGAAAAAATATCCATAAGCTTGAATTTCAGCAATACTCACTATAAACCCTTACTATTTAAGACTATTTAAGTATGCAATCAATGCAACAATCTGAGGAATCTCACCGCGTGCAACTGCATCTTTAACATCTTGATCTTTCATGTTTGCAGCAATAGCTTTTGCCTCTTCAAGAGCTAAAGCGTTTGCTTCTGCAATGCTTCCACCCATTTTTACAACTTTTGTTGAACCGTCTTTCATCGGAACCGGTTTGTTGTAAGGAACTGAGAAGAATTGAGCTACAGTTAACTGTTCAGCATATGCTGTATTGATGTCGGCATTTTTTGTGAACATCCAGCGATATGCAGGCATGACTGAACCTGGAACAACGCCAGCAGGATCTTTCATATGGTTTTCATGCCAGTCAGTCGTACGGTAGTTGCCTACACGCATCAAGTCTGGACCGGTTCTTTTTGAACCCCAAAGGAATGGACGATCATATGCATACTCTCCACTTAAAGAGTAGTGACCATAACGGTCAGTCTCTGATTTAAACGGACGAATAAGTTGTGAGTGACAAGCATTACAGCTGTTCTCAATATAGACATGGCGACCTGCCAATTCAAGAGTTGAATATGGAGCAGTACCAATCACAGGACGTGAAGCTTCGGCAAAGTTTGGAAGAATTTCAACTAAACCAGCGAAAGCAATCGTTACAAATACACCTACCGCGAAAAAGAACGGATGTTTTTCTAACCAATGAAACATAATTATATCCTCCCTTTCTTAAGCGCCCATAGGCGAAGCAGATTGTAGCTCAGACTCTTCAACAGGGCGAGCAGACATAGTTTTATAGATGTTGTAAGCAAACATCAAGAAACCAACGAGGTATAATAGACCACCAACACCACGAATAGTATAGTATGGGTGAAGAACCGTTACAGTATCGATGAATGAGTAAGCAAGGTTACCGAACTCATCGTGAGCACGCCACATCATACCTTGTGTGATACCTGAAATCCACATTGAACTGAAATATAAAACAACACCTAAAGTTTGGATCCAGAACTGAGTAGCCATTAAAGACTTAGAGTAGATCTCACGTTTGAATACACGTGGAGCCATATGATAGAGTGCAGCCATGATCATAAATCCAACCCATCCAAGAACACCGTCGTGAACGTGACCGACGATCCAGTCAGTAAAGTGAGCGATAGCATTTACAGATTTGATAGCTTGAATTGGACCCTCTAATGTTGAGAACATATAGAATGTTGAGCCAAGTACCATGAACTTAATTAACGGAGACGAAGCAACTTGTTGCCACTCACCCTTCATTGTAAGAAGCATGTTGATCGCTGAACCCCAAGACGGAAGAATAAGGATTACCGAGAAGATAGATCCCATAGTTTGCATCCAATCCGGAACAGTTGAATAGATCAAGTGGTGTCCACCAGCCCATAGGTAAACGAACATCAAGCCCCAGAACGAGAGAAGTGAAAGTTTATATGAGTAGATAGCTTGACCAGACTCTTTTGGTAGGAAGTAGTAGATCATAGCAACGATAGGTACTGTGAAACCAAACGCAACCGCGTTGTGTCCATACCACCATTGTACGAGTGCATCATTTGTACCTGCATACATTGATACAGAGTGATACCAAGCACCGATACCAGTTTCACCAGCCGGAGATGCTGCCAACATTGTTGGGATTTCCATATTGTTGAAAAGATAAAGCATTGCTATACCAAGGAATGTAGCAATATAATACCATACAGAGATATAGAGTGATTTCTCGCGGCGAATACCGATAAGACCGAAGATACTTAGACCAAATACTACCCACACCACTACAACAGCAATGTCGATTGGCCATTCAAACTCAGCATACTCTTTTGAAGTTGTAACACCAGTGAATAGTGATACTACAACCGCAACGACAACTGCTAAGTACAACCAGAAATGAAGTTTTCCTAAGAACATCAAAAGGCCAGATTCAGCCATAGACACCTTAAGAACTCTTTGACCAACATAATACCAAGTAGCAAAGATACCACTTAATGTAAACCCGAAAATTACTGCATCCGTGTGCAGCGGACGAAGACGACTGAAGTTTGTGTACTCCGCTAAACCTTCACCTAAAACCAGATTTAACTCTGGAAAAGCAAGTTGAAAAGCCAAGATTACACCGATGAGCATACCAACAATCCCTAAAAGGACTGTTGTTAACATAAACATCTTTGCAACCGTGTAGTCGTACTCTAATGGACGATTCTCCATATATAGCCTCCTTAAAGATTCAAAGCAATTATGTCTAATAAACCAAAACTTAACCTATTAGACTAATTAACAGTGTCATAATATCAATTGAAATGTTTAAATTATCTTAATTCAGGCGCTTTGTTAACACTTTTTTAACAATTTGTTATCTATTTGTTTACTTTTGTAAAATCAGATTTTTTTAAGGTTGGAGAAGGGATTTCACATGCTAAATAGCATGTGAATTAACGTTTAATCAGCTCTAAAAACTGATTGAAGATGTAGCGGCTCTCTTTTGGCCCCGGGCTTGATTCCGGATGGTGTTGAACTGAAAAAATAGGGCCGTCTTTATACTTTAGACCCTCTATCGTATTATCAAAGAGATTAACATGTGTCACATCTGCAATCTCTACGATATTTTCAGGAACATTATAGTTATGGTTTTGAGCGGTGATCTCTACAAAACCTGTCTTTATATTTTTAACCGGATGGTTGCCGCCGTGGTGGCCGAATTTTAGTTTAAACGTATCATAACCGTGCGAAATCGATAGCAACTGATGCCCAAGACAGATCCCGAACATAGGTACTTTTGCAGCAATAAGCTTTTTGATCTGCTCTTGCTCTTTTTTAAGTACAAGCGGATCGCCGGGACCGTTTGACAAAAACACTCCGTCTATCTCTCTCTTATTGTATCGCTCTATAAGCTCCTCGGCATCGAAACTGTTTGGAATAACTTCTACTTCAATCTTTGCGCTCGTGATCTCATTTAATATATTTCTTTTGATACCAAAATCCAATGCGACTATTTTTGCTTCCGGTTTTGGAGCGTCGTCATATTTAAACTCTCTGCTGTTATATGTTGACATTGTGTGCTTATACGCCGTTTTGGTACTTACGATCTCGATATAGTTGACATCCTCGATTCGAGGCGATGCCTCAAGAACCCTTTTAAGCTCATCTTTGTCGCTGATCTCTGTAGAGGCGATCATCATCATGGCGCCCTCTTTGCGAATCGTCTTAGTCAAAAAGCGGGTATCGATCTCACAAATACCCATGACATTGTGCTCTTTTAAGAATGCTTCTAAAGTATCCTCTGCGCGGAAACTAGAGTGACGCGGTTGATAGTTGCGCACCAACATCCCTTTAGCATGGGCCTTTGTACTCTCCATATCTTGATCGTTAACACCGACATTCCCTATTTCAGGCATTGTAAACGTAACAAATTGACCGGCGTATGATGGATCGGACATGATCTCTTGATAACCCGTCAAAGATGTGTTAAATACAATCTCCCCTACACTCGTTCCATCGGCACCAAAACTTTTTGCTTCAAAATAAGCACCGTTCTCCAAGTAAATCCAAGCCTGCTTTAAACCCATATCTTACTCCATCCCTCGTTTTGCTAACTCTTCTTGATATATCTTCTCATAGAGAATCTCATACTCATCGGTTCCCGGTACGAATTTGCGCTTATAGGAGCGTATCTTTTTCATTACCGCATCTTGTATCGCTGACGTGTCGGCAATGAATGACGTGATTGAGTTATAGATTATATTTTTGAGCCTATTTTCGGTAACTTCAAAGAATATAAGATCCTCTTCATAGAGCTCGTTTAAGATTTTGTGCGACAGATCCGAATATCTATCTTCATAGTTCATAATGATCCCGTATTCAGGGGCTAGCTTTTTTTTGATCAAAAAGAAGAGTTGTCTCTCATCGGCAAGCATAAAACCGATCTCTTCCTCGTTAGCCGAGCATATCTCTCTGGCCTTTTCTTCTAATGCCATCTCAGCCTT
>JACXUD010000106.1 GCA_014764025.1 Campylobacterota bacterium
GAGTGGTCGCCGTTTACGTTCAGCGGAGCAGCTAGTGCACGGTTAACAACGTTAAGAACGATCGGCAGACGCATACCTGATGCTTGGTAGAGTGTCTCGATCATAAGCGCAAAACCTTGTGAAGAGGTTGCAGTCGCAACACGTCCACCGGCAGCAGCGGCACCGATACATCCCGACATTGCGGCATGTTCAGACTCAACCATAACGAATTCACCTTCGATGTAGTTATCCGACAAAAATTTTGCATACCCTTCAACGATCGGAGTAGATGGTGTAATTGGATATGCAGCAACAACGTCAACTTGACACTGTCTCATTGCTTGTGCAGCAGCGTGGTTTCCATCCCAAACTTCTACTTCTCTTAATTCCATTTTATCAAATGCCATTATTTTGTCTCCTTGCTTTTTGCAGGCCACTTAGCCAATTCACTCTCTTCATCTGCCTGTTCAGGGAACATTAAAAGAGATTTTGGGTTTGTAGGACAAACCTCAACACAGATACCGCATCCTTTACAGTGGTCCATATCTACACCGACCATTTTCTTATCTCTTGATATGATCGAAATATCCGGGCAATAGACCCAACAAAATTGACAATCGATACAGAAATCTTTATTGAAAATAGGTTTGATAATTCGCCAGTCAGCTACACTTGCAACGAATGAGTTGTTAGCTGAATAAGCGCGATCTTCCTGTAAAGTCGTAGCGATATTATTTGTCGGACCATCAAACGAGCGAAGCATCGCTCCTATTTCGAATTCATCCCATCCTTTTTTATTCATCAGAGGCTCCTTATTTCACTTCATCATAAGCGCGTTGGATAGCGATCATGTTCGCATCAATCACTTTTTTTGGAAGTTTTCCAAGAATTCTTACCATACTCTCTTTGAAAAACTCTATGTCATACATTCCAGAAATTTTCATAAATGCACCTAGCATCGGTGTATTTGGAATAGGACGGCCAATAGTCTCTTGGGCAATCTTGATACAATCAACCGTATAGACTCTCTTGCCTTGAAGTCTTGGCTGAGAAGCTACTAGTTCTTCTGTACTAAGATGGGTTGTGATGATATAGATAGTCGAGTCTTTGTCGTTAATCGTAACATCAGTCGTATAGACCAACGCAGGGTCGATAACAAACACAAAGTCCGGTCTCATAAACTTTTCATGGTTCATAATCACTTGATCGTCAACACGGTTGTAAGCCGTCATAGCAGCCCCACGCTTTGCTGAGCCATAAAATGCAAATGCTTGAACATGTTTACCAGTTGTAGAAATAACATCTGCTAAACCCTTAGCGCCTGTAACAGCACCCTGTCCAGCACGACTATGCCATCTAATTTCTAGCATATCTTCTCCTTAAATTCATTACAATGAAAAAATCTTGCAACTATAATGTGCTATATTTTATGAAAGTTGCTCTTAAATAGAGCTTGAAAGTGCTTGTAGATGATTTTTCTAAGTTATAGATGTGCCGATTTTCTACGCTTTAAATAGCCGATCGCTTCATTTGCATCACTATAAATAATATTTGTAAACTTTTTCAGTGTCTTTTCATCCTCATATCCGCTTAGCACGGCGATAGAATTTATGCCTGCCGCCTGAGCTGCAAGAATATCAAGCGAAGTATCGCCGATCATCCAGACATCTTTTTTATCACATTGCAACCCTTGAAGCGCTTTAAACACCGGTTCGGGATGCGGCTTTGGATACTCCACGTCTTCACGACCTATCAGCACATCAAAATAGTGCATCAATTCAAAATGCTCCATAAGGATTCGTGAGTAGAGACCGGTCTTCGTCGTCACAATGCCCAACGTAGCAAACTCTTTTGCAGCAGTGACGGCCTCTCTTGCCTTTGGCAATAGAAGAGTCTTTTGGGTCGAGATCTTGCGATAGTGCTCTTTGTATGTCGTCACATAGTCCCACACATGCTCTTGATGCACACCCAACGATCCAAACATTACATCCAGAGGATGGCCTATAAGCGCTTTGATATCTTCGTCATTCGGAGATTTCGTATCATGCACCCTAAAAGCGTTGTGAAAGCTCTCTAATATAGCCTCCGTCGAATCTATCAAGGTCCCGTCTAAATCGAATAATATTACCATCACTTCTCCCAATCTATGTAGTTATGCCAGATACCGCCAAGTGTCGGCTCGATATTTTTGATCTCACGATTTGCCGCAGTAATGGCCGTGGGAGTATATAAAAAGAGATACGGATTCTCTTTGACGATAATACGCGACATCTCCTTATGTATCTGTGCCAATCTCTCTTTATCGACTATCGATTCACTCTCATCGATCATGGCGTCGATAACGGGATTGTGATATCCGACAAGATTGAAGCCGCCCTTTTTGTCGCTCTGAGAGTGCCAAAAGAGATAGGGGTCGGGCGTTGGCGAGAGCCCCCATCCAAGCAATACGGTATCAAACTTATTTGGGAATACCACCATATTCAAGAAAGCTTGCCACTCCATAATACGCAGAGTCACCTCGATACCTGCTTTTTTCAACTGGTGCTGCAATATCTGCGCCGCATAGGGACGAATATTGTTTGAATTGGAGGTGGCTATTTCAAAACGAAATGGATTCTTTTCATTGAAACCAAGCTCGGCCAAAAGTGCCTTGGCGCGTTCTATATCCTGAATGGGGGCCTTAAGGCTTTCGTCAAACGAAGGTGTATCGGGCAAAAATGGGCCTCTGCAGACCTTGGCATGACCGAAGTAGAGGATATCTACTAGCTCTTCTCTATTAATAGCAAGCGAGATCGCCTCTCTGATTTTTGGATCCTTAAACTTCTCAAGCCTTAGATTAAAGCCCAAATAGGTGTAGGAGAAGGAGATCGTCTCGTATATATTAAACTTTTCATGAAACTCCTTTGGAAGCTGCTTCTCATACTGCATCGGGTCAAGCCCGTCGATATCGATCTGCCCGGATTTAAGCATTAAAAAGCGCGTCATCGGATCTGCAATGACATGAAAGACGATCTCATCTATCTTCGGCCTTCCTTCGAAATAGTCATCGTTGGCCTTAAGGATTATATTTTTCGAGTACTCAAGCTGATACAGCTTATAAGGACCGCTTCCAACAGGATTGGTGTTAAAACTGCTGCTCATCATATTGCTCTCGTTTTGGAGGATATGACGCGGTAAAATGCCCATCATCCAGATCTCAAGCGCTTTGAAATAGGGTTTGTTGTAATGCACCTTCACTCTGTACTTATCCAAAACCTCCACCTCTTTGACGAATCGAAAATTAGAGGCATAGGGAGAGACCACCTTTTGAGATCGAAGCAGCTCATAGGTAAAGAGGACGTCATCTGCCGTAAGCGCAACACCGTCATGCCATTTGGCATGTGAATTCAACTCAAAAAGAAGCGTTTGATCATCTTCGAAATAGAACTTCGTTGCAAGATCGCCGATAATCGTCGCTGAATCCTTGTCAAACTTGACCAGTCCGTTAAACAAAAAACCGGCGATCTCGGATGAGCTTGAGTCGGTTGCCAAAAGGGGATTGAGACGTGCCGGATTAGAGGAGGTGACCAAATGCAGCGTCGATGCAGGAAGCCACAAAGCGCACAGTAAAAAGAGTAGGGATTTTAACATTTTGCTTTAATTCATCTCTTTGGAGTTAAGCTTCAATTTGCCGCTTTTCAATTCAAGATCAAAAACGATCTCCTCTTTTTCGGCTCTCCCCATTCCAAAAGCCATAGCACTTATAGGAATCTCCGTTTTAAGAAGGGCTACTAGATCTTTACCAAAGCCGATATGGGCATTGAGGTCTAAACTCTCGCTCAACACAGAGGGGTCCTCTTTGATTTTTTGAGCCAAATCCTCTCTTTTATGCAGCTTCAAATCGGCATGTGAAAATATGCCCTGCATCATATTAGAGTCGTTAAGAGATATCCTCTGCACCTCTAATGCTCTTAAATCCATCTTCATCCCCTTTGACAAAAGCGTTACGATGGCCTCTGAAAGCTCCTCCTCGGAGATGTTTGCACCCCTCTTTTGCATCGATGCCGCCAGCTTTTTAACTCTCTCGAAACTATCCTTATCTAACTCATCGATTGATATATCATACAAAAAACTCTCGATGCCAAGAGAGCCCCCAGGGCTTTTGAGTACCATCAAACCGAGCGAGCTCTTCATACTCAACGAAGCCATTTTGGCATGTGAAGATACCGCCAATGCCAATGTAAAGTCGGCTGCCTCCGTGTTGATCTCCTCACCGGCCGAATTTTTAAGACGCAAAGCGATGCTTCCTATATGCAGTTTTGAGTCATATGTGCTGGCCGACTCAAAGAGCCCCTGATTCGAAAGAGCCGCTAATTGAAGATAGAATTTTTGCTCCTCTGCGTCGATTTTAAGCTTCAGCTCTTCCGTCTGAATCGAAAATTTGCTTGGCTGAAGCAGACTTCCTTCACCCGCAAATACTACTCCTTTAAGTAGAAAAGCGGTCTCAATATTCGTATCCGAATCGATCTTTATATCGATACTCTTTATGTAGCCCTCAAAATCTCGATTGACGACATGAAAATCGAGATGATAGACAAGTGCCCTCTCTTGGATCACTCTATCGAGGCTCTGTGCAAATCTCTTATCACTCTGAAGCAGTCTGTTTTTTAACTCATCCGAAAGTGCCGTCGGAAAGATATCGATCGATACGAAATCACTGATAGGAAAGTTTGAAAACTCAAGATCTATACCGATATTCATATGAGTTACCAAAGAGATGATTGAGGATGGAATCTCTCTTTCAAGGATATTTTGCAGATAATTTGCAAATTTATGCTCATCGGCGACATGCAGTTCATATTGGTATTTCGAAGTGAAGTACCCCTCTTGCGCCGTCTCATTTACAATATCGACACCGTAGGATCTCAGCACGTCAAGAGTATTTCTCAACTCCTCTTTCGCAACTCTATTCCCCATAAACGGTAAAAGGGCAAATACAAAAGTTATGAATACTACGACATAAAGAATTTTTTTCATGATAAACCTTATTTTTCAATGATTATATAAAAATAAGCCTAACAAGAAGGATGATGTTTTGGAGTTTTTGCAAAATGAAGGAGAGTGATCCGCAGAGCGAAAGCTCTGCGCAAAAAGATAAAAAGATTATCTTTTTGAGAATTGTGGAGAACGACGTGCTTTCTTAAGACCCGGTTTTTTACGCTCGACTGAACGTGAATCACGAGTAAGCATCCCTTCTGGTTTAAGGATAGCTCTTAGAGATTTGTCATACGCTGCAAGTGCACGAGAAATACCGTGGCGAAGTGCATCCGCTTGACCACCGAAACCACCGCCTAGAGTAGTAGCTACGATATCTACAGTAGTATCTTGTTTTGTGATGTTAAGCGGTTGTTTAACACGAAGTTTTTTCGCTTCAAGACCACCTAACCATGCGTCTAGTGAAAGACCGTTAACAGTGATTTTACCTGAACCTGCACTCAACCAAACTTTAGCGATTGAGCTTTTACGACGACCTGTTGCATAGATTTTTGCCATTTCATACGTCCTTATTTAGCAAGTTGTGCAGTGTGTGGATGCTCAGCACCTGCATAAACTTTTAATTTTTTAAGCATTTTTGCACCAAGTTTAGTTTTTGGCAACATACCGCGAGCAGCTAATTTGTATAGTTTCTCAGGGTTTTTCTCTAATAATTCGCTCATTTTAACGCTTTTTACGCTACCGAAGTAACCGCTGTAGCTAAAATACTCTTTGTTAGCGTTTTTATCAATACCGTTGAATTTTGCTTTAGAAGCGTTTACCACTACTACGAAATCTCCACAGTCAATGTTTGGAGTGTAGCATGGTTTGTTTTTACCACGAAGCAGAGTAGCTACTTCAGTCATCAAACGACCAAAAGTCTTACCCTCAGCATCGATCAAAACCCATTTTTGATCAATCTGTTCAGGAGTAGCAATTTTTGTAAATTTCATTCTCGAACCTTTCTTTTTTTCATACTAGCATCGAAATGCTTTTGAGTGGCGAAAGTATATCCAGATAACCTTTTAAATTACTTAATTTAAGTTTTATAAAAGTTTTATACCTTCACTATTTTTATTCCATCCTCAAGAAGATAGCAGATGTAGCCCTCGGCACTCTTTTGGCTGATTTTTTCAACACAGTCAACGTACCCTTTTACCTGTATCGTGTGCTCTTGCATATCACCCATAGAGCTCTTATAGTCGATGACTCGATAGCTGCCGTCTTGAAGCTCCACGAGAAGATCTATGTAGCGAAGCTCTTTTTCAAATATAAGCGATTGCTCTTTGTAGCACCTCCCATCTACCAGCCCTAAAAACTCATCGTCGTTTATGAGACGCTCGACCCTTTGTGCGATCGACTCTATCTGCTCTGCATCTAAAAGGGTACCGAATCTATTTCTTGTGAGCTCTTTAGCGTCATAGATCTTCAATGGCGAAAAATCACT
>JACXUD010000107.1 GCA_014764025.1 Campylobacterota bacterium
GTCTGATTATCGACACGCTTCTCTTCGATCGTGTTGCCGTCAAAAAAACCAAGACGCCCGAGTGAATTACGAGAGTCTTTAAGATCTGTCAAAGAGTACATATCTCCCGGTCCAAGATAGAGCTCGCGACGGATGATTCTATCAAGCGTTCTGGAGTTACCGGAGATGATAACGTCGCGGATGCGCACCTTGTCGCCCGGGATAACTTTAAATACGACCTCTACCGTATGATCCTCTCTGTTTTTACGCAGATCAGGAACGACTTGAACGTATGCGTAGCTCTTATCGGCAATGATCGTTTTGATGTTTTGTGCATCTTCACGGAAGGTTTTTATGTTAAAGGGCTGATTGACCTCAAGCGTGATGGCATCCATTAACTCAGACTCCTGAGCCACCGTCTCGGTCTGAATCACTTTAATGCCGCTAATAGTATAGGCTTCGCCCTCTTCTATCTGATAGCTCATCTGTGCGGTATAGTTATCAAAATTGACGCGAACGAAAGGCTCATCTACTTTTGCATCCAAATAACCGTACTGCATATAGAAGTCGCGAATACGAAGATGGTCGTACTCTAAGTCGCTTAGATGCATTTTACCGTCGTTTCTTCCCCAAAGCCATCCCATAAACTGATGCTCTTTATTAGCTATCACCTCATCGAACATCCCGCTCTCTAAACCGACTACACCGCCGTATTTGAGCTCTTGGATTATGATCTTCTCGCCTTCATTGACGACAAAAGTAACTTTGATACTACCGTTGTCTAGTTTTTCGGTCTCTATCTCCACGACACTGTCGATCTTGCCGTCTTGGCTTATGGCATCTATGATACGTTTTTTTGCCGCTTCGAGCTTCTTCTCGTCATAAAGGCTACCGCGTTTTATTTGAATAACGCTATCTTTGATCTCATCATCGCTCTCTTTCCACCCTTTGAGCTCGATTTTAGAGATAATCGGCTTCTCTTTAAAGACGAACGTAAGCACCCCATCCTCATAATCTGCTCGGAGATCTTCGAAATAACCCTGCTTGAAGTATTTTACAACGGCTCTATCAACCATCTCGTCATCTACATTTTCACCTACTTCAAAATCAAGCATTCTCAAGGCGACCGACTCTGAAATATGCACCATCCCCTCGTACCGTATCTCCTTGACCTCATATGCATAGATCGCCATACTCATCAGAGTGAGCAGCGCCGCTAAAATATTTTTCATTCATTATCCAAATCGCTAATATAAAGGGGGAGATTTTACCCGCTTAGAGGTTAATGTAACGTAAATTGAGTATAATTTCGCCACCTTAGAAAGGGAGAAGCATATGAAAGTTGGAATTGTAGGACTCGGACTGATGGGCGGTTCATTGGCACTGAGTCTTAAAAAACTCGATTTTATCAAAGAGATCGTCGGAAGCGACCATAACGAACTGCATCAAAAAGAGGCGCTCAAACTCGGTCTTGTGAATGAAGTGGTCACTTTTGAGTCCATAAAAAAATGCGATGTTATCTTTTTAGCCATTCCGGTAAACGGTGTTTTACATGCGCTGCAAAACTTGACCGACGTGAGCGAAGATACGACTATTATCGATCTTGGAAGTACGAAAGCAAAGATCATAGCCTCCGTACCGAAATCGATACGCAAAAACTTTGTTGCCGCTCATCCGATGACCGGTACCGAGAACTTCGGTCCATCCGCAGCCATTGAAGGCCTCTATGAGGAGAAAGTCGTGGTTCTTTGTAATTTAGAAGAGAGCGGAGAGCTGCAACAGAAGATAGCACGTAAGATATTCAAAGATCTCGGAATGAAAAAGCATTTCATGGGTGCGAACGAACATGACCGCCATGCAGCATTTATCTCTCACATGCCGCATGCCATCGCCTATTCGCTTGCCAATACGGTCGTCAATCAAGAGAATAAACATAATATCTTAACGCTTGCCGCCGGTGGATTTCGCTCCATGAGCCGTCTTGCGAAGAGCTCGCCGAATATGTGGGAGGATATCTTCCGACAAAACCGCGATAATGTGCTTGAAGCTATCGAGCTCTTTGAGAACGAGCTTAAAAAGATGAAGAAGAATATCAAAAAAAAGAGATGGGAGAAACTTCATAAAAATATGGAGGACGGCAACCGTCTCTATGATATCTGGGGCTAACGGCTCCTGTTTTTTAACACTATCAAACCTCTCTTTCGGCATGTGAATTGATATGCCGCCCCTCTGTGATGACTCAAAGTAACAAATGATGAAAAAAAATACACAAATTGATAACTTTTATAATCCCTTTGTGGTAACATGGAGTTTGACAACAGCTCTTTTAGCGAATTGAATTTGCTAAAAGATGTAGAGTGCGGAGGTATCAATTGTTAGAAAATTCTGGTGAGCTAAATAGTAGATTTTGGAATATTTTTTCCAATCAAGATAGACAAAAAATTGACGAATTTAAAAAATATATGGATAAGTTCGCCGTTAACTTCAACCTCTATAAAGACGGCAACTTTATAGAGCGTTCGCTCCCTTTTGACGTTATCCCGCGAATTATCAGCTCTAAGGAGTTTGATATTTTAGACCGCGGGCTCTCCCAGCGCATTAAAGCGCTTAATAGTTTTTTAGAGGATCTCTATACCGATAAAAAGATAGTAAAAGAGGGGATAATACCTGAAGAGTTTATCTATCAGGCAAAGGGGTATCTCAAAGAGCTTGTAGGTTTTTCACCCTCTAAAAAGGTTCGTACCCACATCAACGGCATCGACCTGGTTAAAGATACGGCAACAGACGAGTGGATCATTCTTGAGGACAATCTTCGCGTACCGAGCGGTGCCAGCTATCCGCTCTCTATCCGAGACACCTACAGAAAGATATACCCCGAGTTTTTCGAACAGCTCAAGATCGAACCGATCAAGCAGTATGCTACCTACCTGCGAGAGGCGATGGATTACGTAAACTGCGGCGGCATCAATGTCGTACTCACACCGGGGCGCTTCAACTCGGCCTATTACGAGCATAGCTACCTTGCAAAAGAGATAGGTGCCGAACTTGTCCGTGCACATGAGCTTGTGGTCGAAGAGAAAAAACTCTTTTTCAAAAATTACGACGGAAGATTGATCAGAGTCGGTGCCGTCTATCGCAGACTCGACGATGAGTTTTTGGACCCGGAGTTCTTCAATCCTGAGAGTCTTATCGGCGTGCCGGGTATCATGAGTGCATACCTTGCGGGCAATGTTGCACTCATGAACGCTCCGGGCAACGGTGTGGCGGATGACAAGGGTATCTACTACTTCGTTCCTCAGATGATTAAATACTACCTCAACGAAGAGCCTATACTTAAAAATGCACCGACCTATCTGCCCTATTTTGAAAAAGACAGAGAGTATGTGTTTGAGAATATGCATAAACTCGTCATCAAAGATGTAGCGGAAGCCGGGGGATATGGCGTAATGTTCGGAAACAACATGTCACAGCTTCAGCTCGATGATCTAAAACTTATCATCCAAAAAGATCCGAGACGTTTTATTGCTCAAGAGCTTATCGAGTTTTACGACGAGGAGTGTCTCATAAAAGGTGAGATAGTCCCTAGAAAAGCAGATTTCAGAGCCTACGTGGTAATGGCAAAAGAGCCAAAAGTGTGGAAATGCGGACTTACGCGTTTTGCTATGGAGGCCGGGAACTACCTTGTAAACTCATCGCAAGGCGGCGGTTTTAAAGATACTTGGGTAATGGAGATAAACTAATGGGTCAGCTTTTAACAACAAACGTAGCAACGAATCTCTACTGGTTCGGGCGCTATTTGGAGAGAATCGAGGCGATGCTGATTGAAGTTCAAAGAAGTTTTGACGAGATAATCGACGTTGACCGTGATGCGGGGAAAAAACTCTACAAAAAGATATGGATCGATATTGACTATACAGACTCGTCTGATTTTTTAAAGGTGGCCATCTTAGGGGATCACAACGCCAATCTATTCGATCTCATGAGCTATGCAAGAGAGAACATCATCATCTCAAGGAACCAGATAGACACCGAGGCCTTTGGTGCCGTCATAGAGCTTCACGAACTCTTTGAAAAGGCATCTAAAAACTCGTTAATCATCGATTTTAGATTTATCGATAAAGTTCTATCCTTAATTAGTGAGATATGGGGTAAATTGACCCGTAAACAGACTCGCAACGCAAGCGACTATTTCATTAGCCTTGGCAAGTATGTCGAAAAGGTCGATTTTCATTTAAGAGTAGATAAAGATAAAGATTTTGCTCTTGTATTGATGGATGAGATAGATAAGATCGTAACGCGCTTGGCACCGAATGCGAAGTTTCAGCCACACAATGTAAATGAAGACGTCAATACCATTTTGAACTCCATCAATTCTAAAATTTATAAAATAGTAGCCAAAGATAAATGACAACAACTGAAATTTTCACCTCCGAGCTCCCTGTAGGGGAGAGATTTGCGATACAGCGCACACGTTTTGAGCCGCAAAAAGCCGGCTCTAAAAAAATTAAGCGTATCAGTATCGTCAGCGGTATCCACGGTGACGAGCTAGAGGGACAGCTCGTTATCTATCTGCTAGCAAAGTGGCTTAAAGAGAACAGCGATAAGATACGCGGTATCATCGATATCTATCCGGCAGTAAACTCGTTGGGTGTGGATACGATCACTCGCGGTTTCCCGCTTTATGAAGTTGACCTCAATCGAGTCTTTCCCGGCGGAGAGAATGAGTTTTTGCCGGGTCAAGTAGTGCACGCACTGAGTCATGATGTCAAGGGGAGCGATATCGCCATCGATATTCACTCAAGCAATATCTTCTTGCGCGAGATCCCTCAGATTCGAATCAACAAAGAGTTCAGCCCTACCACGCTTCCTTTGGCAAAAGAGCTTAACTGCGATTTTATCTGGATACATGATGCCGTCACCGTTTTGGAGGCGACCTTTTCGCATACGATGAACTCGCTGGGAACCAACACCCTCGTTGTAGAGATGGGAGTCGGCATGCGTCTGACCAAAGAGTACGGCACACAGCTTCTCAACGGCATCCTCAACCTTATGCAAAAAGAGGGGATTATCGAGAGTGACGAGCAGTTTGAGAACAGAGAGCCCTTTACATCGGAAATCGGTGACGTTTTCTATCTCAACGCTCCTTGCAGCGGCCTCTTTGTAGCTTCGATCGACCACTGTGCGGTAATCAAAAAAGGCGATAAGATCGGGGATATAGTCGATCCGCTGACCGGTTCTATACTTGCCGAGCTTTTTGCCCCGAACAAGGGGATTCTATTCACTCTCAGGGAGTACCCTGTCGTCTATGAGGGTTCACTCATTGCTAGAATATTCGGAGAAAACGATGCAGAAAATTGAGATCTTTAGAATCGACTCGCTTAGCCGCGCTCCGCTGGTCGTTCACGGCTACCTCTTTAAAGGTTCAAATCCTAAAGCCCCGAGTATTGCCGTCGTAGGCGCTATGGAGGGAAATAGTATACTGCCGCTCTACTGCGCATCCTCTTTAGTCGATTTTTTGAACAACAAGATCGACAAAGAGCGTATTGAGGGGGATATCCTTATCATCCCTTCAATCAATCACTATGCTCTTAATATCGGTGAGCGCTATTGGCCGCTTGACAAGACCAACCTCAATATGATGTTTCCGGGATATGGGCTTGGAGAGACGACTCAGCGAATCGCTCAAAAGCTCTTTGATGCCATTAGCCACTACAACTACGGTATCAGCCTTGAGACTCGTGTGGATCAAGCGCACTGTATTCCTCATATCAAGCTTCTTAAGAGCGGCTACGAGGATATTGAGAGTGCTCAAAAATTCGGTTTCAAAATAATCCACCACAAAGATCTTGAGTCAACCGACACCGTCTCTTTACAATATAATTGGCAGCTTTGGGGTGCTAAGGCCTACTCTATCGTATGTCCGAGCGAACAGCAAGTCGATACCGCCTTTAGCAATCAGATCCTTCAAGCGATGCTTCGTTTTATGGGAAAAACAGAGATTATCGATTACAAACTCTTTCACGGCTATCAATCGAATATCCTGCAAAAAGAGAGTATCGAGATTATAAAATCACCCCGAAGCGGCATCTTTATTCCATACCAAAAGCCGGGGCACTACGTCTCAAACGGTCAAGCCATCGGCGAAGTCGTGAATGCGCTTGAGGGCAACGTCGTTCATAAGGTCACCGCACCTTGCGACGGAATGATCACTTGTATGTTCAGCAACTCCCTGATCCTAGAGAACGCCGTCGCATTCAGAATAGCAAAAATAGGCTAGAGGCTTTAGCCCTCTATCCTGGCGACATCTACCTTTACGCTTAGCGTACTCATGCCGCTGCTCTGGACCACCCCTTTTAGCGGTGCAATATCGTTGTAATCTCTTCCAAAGCCCAGAGTGATATACTCTTC
>JACXUD010000108.1 GCA_014764025.1 Campylobacterota bacterium
CTCTCCGAATTTTTAAACTACTCGGTCGGCCTTAAAAAGGCCAAAGAGGAGGCTTTCGAGAGCGATAAAGTTCTCTTTGAGACCCTCACGCAGACCCAAGCCGATTCTCTTAAAGTACTAGCCTCCACCCTTTCGTTAGACTCTATCGTCATTGAGGGCTATGAACAAGGCGATCCGCAGATCATCATCGACCACGTAATGCCGATTTGGGAGAAGGTGCGCAATGAGAGGCTGGTCTATGAGATACACTTCTTTAAGCCTCCGGCCACGTCGTTCGTGAACTTCTCAAATTTCAAATCTTTGGGTGCCGACGTCAGAAGCGTGCGTACCGATATCCAGTGGATCACCTCTTCGTTCGAGCCGAGCACCCATGCGCTCATGTGCAAGACCTTTGCAGGCTTTAGGGCTACCTACCCTATCATAGGAAAGAACCAAGAGATGCTCGGCGGGGTCTCGCTGGGCAGAAAGATAGACTGGGTGCCAAGCTCCATCAAAACAAACACGAAGCGCGACTCTTTTTTGATCTACAATAAAAGAGCGGCCAATTCGCTGGTAGGAAAATACTACGACGAGTTCATATCCGACAAGATCATGGTGGGAGAGTATCTTTTGGCCAACCAGACGATGCCCATCAAGCCTGAACTTATCCCCTCTATCGACTTTTACAAAGAGATGCAAGATATCGTCATCGACAACACAACCTACTCGCTCAATATCTTTCCCATCATCGACTTCAACAAAGCGACCATGGGATACCTCTGTACACTCAATTCGCTTGATGATTTTCATGAGCGCTTTTTTGAACGTCTGGTAAAGAACTTCTTTCTTATTCTCGCTACGGCCATCATCATATTCCTCTTGACCCGCCGAGAAACGCTACTTCTGCTCTCGAAGATCCAAGAGATCACCGCCACACTTTCGTTTCGGGGTCATAGCTGCAGTGCGCTCTTTGCACATTCTCTTTGATCTTGGAGATACAGAGCATGATGTTTGTGTAGATATCGATCTCTTTAAAAGGTTTTGTGATGTAGCTAAAGGGTTTCGTGGCAAAGGCTTTGTCAAGCGTTTTTTGATCGCTGTAGGATGTAAGGTAGATCACCTCAAATTTACCCATGATAGAGAGTTCGTTAATGATCGAGATGCCTTTTCATCGTTTTGCAGATAAATGTCGCAGATGATGATCTCGGGTCTGTGCTCACTAAAGAGTCTGTGTGCCTCTACAAAATTAGAAGCATACCCCGCAACTTGCAA
The DNA here is from genome assembly GCA_014764025.1 of Campylobacterota bacterium. Lineage (GTDB taxonomy): Bacteria > Campylobacterota > Campylobacteria > Campylobacterales > Sulfurimonadaceae > JACXUD01. The sequence goes on from JACXUD010000108.1 coordinate 1,252, forward strand.
CCCTTTGCGGATCAAGAAGTTTTTGATCTGCAAAGCGATCAGCGCTTCATCTTCGACGATAAGGATCTTTAACATGGGTTCTCCTAGAGTGCTTTAGAGAATCGTTACCTCTCCGTAGAGCTCTTGATGATTATAGAGCGAATTAGGGTTGTTCACGACTCTCTTTTCATGCGGATTAAAGAGCATGAGCGCCGTTTTGCCCACAGCGATCTCGCCTGCTTGCATACCGATGGCCGCGGCAGGGTTTTGCACGGCAAGTCTTACAAGCTCTTTCATAGTGATAAGACCCGATTTGACGAGTTTTGTGTAGTAAAGCGCCATCGTATCGGCAATAGCGTCACACCCATACGCCGCATCATAGAATGCCACCTCTTTATTGACGGGAGATTTTGGCTGATGCAGCGAGGTGAGCATATCAATCTTGCCTTCACGAAGCGCTTGGCGGAGCTCTAACATATCCTTTTCACATGCCAAAGGCGGATTGAGCTTGGCGACGGTGTTGAAGTTCTCACATGCCGAATCTGCGTTGAATAGATGGTGGATCGAAACTTCACATGCCACATCGACCCCTTCTGATTTTGCTTTGTCTATAAGGTAGATCGAACGCGGCGAAGCGATCGCTTTAAAGAGGATACGTATCTTAAAGTGGCGGGCGATCTCGATCATGCGCGATACGTGTAAAACTTCGCTCAGGTCAGGTATGCCCGGCACCCCAAGGCGTGAGCTCATATCGCCCTCGAGCATTACGCCGCTGTTGATAAGCGAGTTATCTTCAGCCTTGCAAAAGAGCGTCACGTCGTACATCTTCACATACTCGGCGATCTTGATGGCGATGTTGTTCTTGGCGATCGTACTCATATAGGGAGCCACCGCCCCTTTTTTCAATAAGATGGCGATGTTGGAGAGCGAAGCGTCCTCTTTGAGCGTATTTATCATCAAATCTACTTTCGCTCCGCTAAGCTCATGCAGCGAGTTTTGCGCATACTCGATGACCACTTCGTTATCAAGTGCAGGCGTGGTTAGCGGGTTGATAACGATATGCCCCACTCCGCCTTTTAAAGCGTTCTTGGCGATCTCTTTGATATTTTTTGAACTCAGTACGTCATCATGAAGCGAGACGTTGGTATCGACAAGCTGCGGCAAAAGAAAAGCTCCCTTTGCATCGATGATATGAGCATCTTGCAACCCCTCGCCGATCTCCGTGATAATCCCATCTTCGATACGCACATCGACTCTACGCTCACCGTGAATATCGCATACTACCGCATTCGTTACTACCATTTTAGACCACCCTTTGTTATAATTGCGCCATTATAAATTAAGAAGGCTTAGATTTGCGTTTGTTTATTCTGCTCTTTGTGCTTACACTTGTTTCACATGCCACACCTTATGAAACGGGTAAAAAACTCTATATGGAGCGCGGATGTAACGGATGTCACGGCAACAAAGCCGAAGGGTTGCACAACTACCCTCGCCTTGCCAATCGCGCCAAGGGTTTTTTGACCTACAAACTTGAGCGTTTTCGCTCGAAGATCTCCGACAATCAGCAGCAAGAGATGATGATACCTTTTGCGCTTGAGCTTAGCGATGCAGAGATAGACGCGCTCACCACTTTTTTATACGAGTATGTCGATGAGGGCTCTGCGGGGCGGTATGACGACTCATACCAAACACACGGAGACGGCGGATCATGAAGATACTTGTAAGCGCACTTGAACACTCGGCAAATATTCACCTCAAATCACTCAAAGCAGAGCTAAATGATGATATAGAGCTTATCGGCATCTTTGACGCCTCGCTGGGGCAAAGCATTGTGGACTTGCGTTCGCTCGCCATCATGGGGTTTGTGGATGCTCTAAAAAAGCTCGCCTTTTTTATCAAACTGAACCATCAAATGGTCAAACTCGCCAAAGATGCCGACAAAGTTCTGCTGATAGACTCTTCGGGCTTTAATCTGCCGCTTGCCAAAAAGATACGCAAAAAATATCCGCATAAAGAGATCATCTACTACATTTTGCCCCAAGCGTGGGCGTGGAAACCAAAACGCATTCCCGTCTTGGAAAAAACAATCACACACCTCTGCTCTATTTTGCCCTTCGAGAGGGACTACTACTCAAAAACTGCACCCATCACCTATGTAGGCCACCCTCTGCTTGACCAAATTCACGCCTTTAAAGAGCATCTCAATCCAAGCGTAGAGCATATCGCCTTTATGCCCGGCAGTCGCAAAGGCGAGATACGAAAGCTGATGCCCGTGTTTCGTGAGCTGCAAAAACTATTGGGCATCAGATCGACCTTGATTATCCCAAAACACTTCACCCAAAACGAGATCGATGAGCTTTACGGCGATATTTCGGCGTTTGAAATCGCTACAAATTCACATGCCACTCTGCTAGAGGCGGACTTTGCCTTTATCTGCAGCGGCACGGCAACGCTAGAGGCTTCGCTTATAGGGATTCCGTTTGTTTTGACCTACATCGCAAAACCGCTAGACTACTTCATAGCCAGCCGTTTGGTAAAGCTAAACTACATCGGGCTTGCCAACATCATGTTCGAGAAGTTCAAAGGCGAGCCGCTTCACCCCGAATTTATCCAAGAGAGCGTTACGCCGCAAAACCTCTTTGAGGCGTTTCATACATTTGATAGAGAGGCGTTCTTAGAGCATTCAAAAGAGCTTCGCGGCTACTTGCAAAGCGGAAGCTCAAAAAATGTGGCGCGTATTATTCAGGGCTGAGACTGCAGTGTAAAAACAACTACAGGAGCCAAGAGAAGAAGCACCATCCCCACGCCCAGCAGATTCCCTTTTGCAGGGTTAAAGTCATCGGCGATCTTGCTCCATCCCAGCCTAAAGATATAACGGGCAAAATAGATATCCAAGCAGAGCATCACAAAGAACCAAAGCGCACCGATCATCAAACAATCTTCATAACTCTTTGGCGCAACCCAGGGGAGCGTGAACCAGCAAATGAGATAGATGATCGACAGACCCGAAACAAAACTAAGGCGCTTTGCCCTCTCTTTGCCGAATTTGGCGTGCAAGATTCTCACACGGATATTGCCGTTGACAACCTCGCCAAAGGCCATTAAAAAAGCGACGATCAAAGCTTTAACGACCATTGCTACGCCTCTTTTGCTTTGGTATTCAGCGGCGAGGACGAGGGGTATAAGACCTTGCCCGAGGGCACGACGAGCGAGGAGCTTTGCAGATGCACCTCTTGGTCGTCAAAGAATATGTGTGCTTTAAAGGCCTTGAGGATATTGCTCTTCTCGATGCCGCCAAGAAAAAAGGCCTCGTCCACATAGACTCCCCAATGGCGAAGCGTCTTGATGACCCGGAGGTCCGAGGGACTGTTTCTGGCCGTGACGATAGCGATGCGAACAGGCGAGAACTCCACCTTCATCGGCAACCTCTCTTGGAGTTTTGAGAGTTTTTTTAAAAAATTGGCAAAAGGCCCCTCGTTCATCGGTACATCCTCGGCGATGCTCTCGTTTTCATGAAAAGCCTCTATACCGCGCTGTTTATAGACCAGCTCGCTCGATTCGTCAAAGAGCACCGCATCCCCGTCAAAGGCGATCCTGACTTGGTCATCGGGTATCTCACACTTGTATTCGGGCGGGGTCGATAGAACGGCAGAGGCGCATACGCGGCTGTCTATCACCTTTTGCGCATCGGCTTCGTTGGTCGTTAGGAACAAGTCCACGCTAAAGGCCTCTAGGTAATCGGCACTCGACTCGCCCGCGGTAAATGCCGAGCGCGTGATGTTTAGACCAAGTTTGCGTATGGCGTTTAAGACGCGTATCCCCGTCTCGGGACTGTTGCGCGACATGATGACCACCTCCACCAGCGGCGGCTCGCCTTTTTTTTGAAAGCGGTTGAGATTGAGCAGCGCCTTGATAAGCGGGAAGCCTATCCCCTCATCCAGCGGCTTCTCTTCGTTTTGCAGCATATATTCGCGATACTTCTCGATGGCGTGGTTGGGGTCTGTTTTGTACTCCTCCCTAAAGAGTCTATCCGATTCGCCAAGATCAAATAGAGCCGTGGCAGAGATGCCTATAACGAGGGTGTTTTTAAGATCAAGCGGCATTTTGGCTCCTTTTGGTGTATATGATGTGTATAACAGTTGAATATAGCTAATAAGTCGCCGAAAGGCTACTTATTAGCTACTATGTTTTGTTATATCTATCTTCTTTTGGTTTGTTTTTATTGAAGATTTTTAAAATGCTAATTTTGCTTTCATAGATTTTATATTGGATGGTATATTGCATAAAAATCATTTCTCTTACATTTTCATCATCAGAGTAAAAAGATTGTCTGCATTTATATGGAGAGTGTGTAAGATTGTTTATTTGTTTTTCTAGGTCAGTATGAAAATTTTCACTTGCACTGATTTTATCTTTTGCAATGTGTTTTAAAATTCTTAATAGTTGAGTCTTATATAATCTGGTTCTAAAGATTTGCATTAGCTTTTAAATCTTTGAAAAATATTTCCATCTCTTGGTCGTATTGTTCTTGGGATAGCATCTCCATTGTACCATTTTCAGAATCTTCAATGATTTGCTCTAAATCTTTTTTTCTCTCATAAAAATATGGGTCAAATTCCAAATTTTTATCTTTTGAAATAGTCACATTTGAATGACTATTTTTTACAAAATTCATAAACTGTTGCATGTAATCATCTTGTATCTGCACTGATAAAGTTTGCATAATTTACATCCTAAGTTGGTTTTATAGCTTTAATTGTAGCAAAACTTAAATGAATATCATTAGAGTTTATATTTTAGGTGAGAGGATTTGGTATAGGTATCACCTGTGCTCTATTTTCGGATGCGTAGTGTCCGAGATAACGGTCGAGCTGAGCGGAATTCAGAAGTAATCGTAGCAAACGGAGTTTGCGGAAGATTACGAAAGAGTTCAAAGAGTGTCCGCTCCTGCGGTTTGTTCTCCGAGTGCCTGTGGCGCGAGGGGACAAAAACTCGCTCACTGATTTGTTAGCTCTCTGCCTCTTTCTTTTGGTGAGCAAATATCTTGTAAGCCGAAATCATCAGCACAAGTGCCAATAGCAATACTAGCACATCGCTGGAAACGACCCCAAGTAGTGCCGAACCTACGGCG